>CAVEOR010000096.1:0-5140 GCA_963617285.1 Anaerovoracaceae bacterium
GCCTTGGATGCGCCTGTCTTGTAAGCCTTTTCTTCGATTTCCTTGAAATCTTCCTTTTGACCAGCGTTGCAGCAAACAGCGATAACTTCGCAATCGTACTGCTCCTTGAGCCATGTTAAGATGATTGATGTGTCCAGTCCTCCGGAATAAGCGAGGACGATTTTTTCCTTAGCCATAATTAGTATTTCCTCCGTGTATAAATATTCTTGAAAATGTATAACAATTAAAAACAAGGTCTATTATACACCGATAAAACAAAAATGCAAGAGGTTTTTTGTGATTTTTTTAGAAAAATTAAAAATATTTTTTCATAAAAGTGAATAAAAATGCTTGAATAAGTCCGAGAAAGGGTGTATAATGCATAGGTAATGAATAAAAATGCAGAATATGCACGATTTTATGCATAAAACATGTAAAAAAGCAAATTCGAATATATATAATAGAACAGAAAATCAAATCAGAAGGAGACAGAGCATGAAAGGACAGTTATATCTTGAAGATGGGAGCCTGTACGAGGGAGAGGGCTTCGGTGCGGCGGCAACGTGCGTCGGAGAGCTCGTTTTCAACACTTCCATGACAGGCTACCAGAAAATTCTCACCGACCCATCTTATTCGGGACAGATAATTACGATGACATATCCGCTCATTGGCAATTACGGCATCAATGATGAGGACAACCAATCGGATCGAATCTACGCATTCGGGCTTGTGGTCAAGGAACCGTGCGATGAGCCATCTAATTATAGATGTAAGGAAACTTTATCCGAATGGCTCGACGAGATGGGAATCCCAGGCGTTTCGGGGCTCGATACGAGACAGATTACGAAGAGAATCAGGAAACAGGGAACTGTCAAGTGCGTTATTTCCACGGAGAACAAAAGCGTAATGGAGCTGAAGAAGCTCTGCGACGAGGCTGAGCTGCGCGGTGACTATATGAAGGAAGCTTCTTGGGCGGCCGCTAAGTACTCAGACTTCAGCATCAAGGGCGGCATCGCGGCTGCTTCTGGATGCACCGGGGCAGCCGCGGCGGCTGGCTCAGTGGCAGCCCCAGAGGCACAATGCAAGGCTGCCACAGCATCTGGAACATCGCCAGCCGCAGCCGCCAAGTACCGCGTCGCGGTCCTCGACTTCGGCATCAAGCAATCCATCTTAGATGACCTCGAATCCTACGGCTGCGGAATCAAGATTTTCCCATACGGCTTCACGGCTGAGGAAGTTCTGGCGAGCAACCCTGACGGAGTATTCCTCTCGAACGGCCCTGGAGACCCAGAGGAAGCGACGGAGGCAATCGCAGAAGTCAAGAAGCTCATGCAAGCGGACAAGCCAGACGGCAAACCGCTTCCGATGTTCGGCATCTGCATGGGTCACCAGATCCTCGCGCTCGCGGCGGGCGGCGAGACATACAAGCTGAAATACGGCCACCGCGGCGGAAACCACGGCGTATATAATAAGGAAACGGACCGCAGCTACATAACTTCGCAGAATCACGGCTACGCGGTCAAGGCCGAGAGCATGATTCTCAAGAACATGGACGTGACAGAGGTCAACTTAAACGACAAGACCGTGGAAGGCATGAAGCACCGCGAGAGACCGATTTTCTCGGTACAGTATCACCCGGAAGCAAGCCCAGGACCTTGCGATAGCAAGTATTTGTTCGAGAAGTTCACGAAACTCATGGACGAGTAAATCGCAGGGCGCAGAATAGATAGGCAGAAACCAAGAACCAGGAAAGAGTGGAGGAAATGGCAAAAAACCAAATTAAAAAAGTTTTGATAATAGGCTCAGGTCCAATCATAATCGGCCAGGCGGCGGAGTTCGACTACGCGGGCACGCAGTGCTGCAAGGCGATTCGCGAGGAGGGCATAGAGACGGTGCTCGTCAACAGCAACCCGGCAACGATCATGACGGACGAGGGCATTGCAGACAAAGTTTACATAGAGCCGCTGACGTTCGAGGCGGTCGAGGCGATTCTCAGAAAGGAAAGACCTGACGGAATGCTCGCAGGTTTCGGCGGACAGACGGGTCTTAACCTCGCAATGGAATTGGAGGAGAAGGGCGTGCTCGCAGAGCTCGGAGTCAAGCTCCTCGGAATAAACAAGGAGGCGATTGAGAAGGCCGAAGACCGTGAGAAATTCAAGGAACTCATGCAGGAGATAGATGAACCTATCCCAGCATCCGAGATTGCAACATCTCTCGCAGAAGCCCAGAAAATCGCCGTAGAAATTGGCTACCCGGTTATCATCCGCCCGGCATTCACGCTCGGCGGCACGGGCGGCGGAATCGCCAAGAACGACGACGAACTGAAGAAATTAGTAACGCTCGGCATTGAGAAGAGCGCGATTGGACAGGTTTTGATAGAGAAATCCGTTGCAGGCTGGAAGGAAATCGAGTACGAGGTAATCAGAGACGCGAAGGATAATTGCATCATCATTTGCTCGATGGAAAACCTCGACCCAGTTGGCGTTCACACGGGCGACAGTATCGTAGTCGCGCCGACGCAGACGCTTGCGGATCACGAATATCAGATGCTCAGAAACTCTTCGCTGAAGATAATCCGCGCGCTGAAGATTGAGGGCGGCTGCAACGTTCAGTTCGCGCTCGACCCGGAGACGGATAATTATATCGTTATAGAAGTTAACCCTCGTGTAAGCCGTTCGTCGGCGCTCGCATCCAAGGCGGCAGGCTATCCAATCGCCAAGATTGCGGCTAAGATTGCGCTCGGCTACAGCCTTGAAGAGCTCAAGAACTACATCACCGAGGAATCGAGCGCACTGTTCGAGCCGACGATGGACTATTGCGTTGTGAAGTTCCCGAAGTGGCCTTTCGACAAATTCAGAACTGCTTCCCGTAAGCTCGGCACGCAGATGAAGGCGACGGGCGAGGTTATGTCGATTTGCAGAAGCTTTGAGAGCGCGCTGCTGAAGGCTGTTACGTCGCTTGAGGTTAAGTGCGACGGCCTGCGCGTTCCGTATGTTTCTGGGCTCAGCGACGAGGGACTCGTTGAGAAGCTCGCAGCATGTGACGACGAGAGAATCTTCGTTATTGCAGAGCTTCTGCGCCGCGGCGTTATGAGCGAGGAGGGCATCCACGAAGTTACGAAGATCGACCCGTGGTTCATCTCCAAGATCGCAAGTATCGTCAACATGGAAAAGATGCTCGCCTCGACAGAGGTGACGCCTGAGCTCATCATGAAAGCCGAGAAGATGGGCTTTACCGATTCAGAAATCCTCAGCTTCACGGGCATGAAGGGCAACGCTCTCCGCGACCTGCGTGAATACAACAGGATTTTCCCAGTATATAAAATGGTAGACACATGCGCCGGCGAGTTCGAAGCGGCGACACCGTACTATTATTCCTGCTTCGACACGGAAGACGAATCCGTGCCGACGGATAGACCGAAGGTTCTGGTCGTTGGCTCCGGCCCGATCAGAATCGGACAGGGCATAGAGTTCGACTATTGCTGCGTTCAGGGAGTTTGGGCGCTCGCGGAGCTCGGCTACGAGTCAATCATCATCAACAACAACCCTGAGACGGTCAGCACGGACTTCGACACGGCGGACAAGCTGTACTTCGAGGCGCTCCACATCGACGACGTTATGAACGTAATCAAGAAGGAAAGACCTTACGGTGTTATCCTGCAGCTCGGCGGCCAGACGGCGCTGAACCTCGCAGAGGGACTTTCGGAGCGTGGCATCCGCATCCTCGGAACGAGCAATCGCTCAATCGACCTTGCGGAGGACCGCGAGAAATTCTCCGACCTCCTGAAGCAGCTTGAAATTCCAACGCCGCAGGGCGGTGCAATCACGCACGCAGATCAGGCGGCGGCTATTGTAGATGCCCTCGGTTATCCGCTCATAGTTCGCCCGTCATTCGTAATAGGCGGCAGAGCAATGCAGGTCGTATACAATGACGAGGAGCTTTATAAATACCTGAAGGAAGCCGTTTCGCTCTCCGAGGAGCACCCGGTTCTCATCGACAAATACGTCGAGGGCATTGAGTTCGAAATCGACGCAATCGGCGACGGAGCAGATCTGCTCGTGCCAGGCGTAATGCAGCATATCGAGCGTACAGGCGTCCACTCGGGCGACAGCATCTCGGTTTACCCAGCCTACTCGCTGCCGCACGAGATCGTCGACAAGGCGGTTGAATACACGAGGAAAATCGCTGAGGCGCTTAAGGTCTGCGGCCTCATGAACGTTCAATACGTATATGATGGCAAGGAAATCTATGTAATCGAGGTTAACCCTCGTGCGTCGAGAACGGTGCCGATCCTCAGCAAGGTTACAGGCGTTCCTATGGTCAAGATTGCGACGGCGGTAATGCTCGGCGCCAAGCTGAAAGACCTCGCATGGGGCGTTGGCCTGTACAAGAAGTCGGGCTACTACGCGGTTAAGGTTCCGGTGTTCTCGAACGCCAAGCTTACCGACGTGGACGTTGCCCTCGGACCTGAGATGCGTTCGACAGGCGAGGTTCTCGGCCTCGACCAGAACCTCGACATGGCTCTCTACAAGGGCCTCATCGCATCAGGCATGAGGATATTCGAGAAGGGCGGAATCTACATTTCGCTTCGTGACCACGACAAGACGGAGCTCGCAGCCAAGACCATGAAGGAATACGCTGAAGAGGGCTTTGATATATACGCTTCCGCCGGAACTTGCCACTACCTCGCAGAAAACGGCGTTCCATGCAAGGAAGTTCCATTTAGTGATGTGAGCGAGATGATCGGCGAGGAAATTCAGGTAATCATCAACGTTCCACAGGTTACGAACAAGGTTTCCACGGACATGTTCCCGCTCCGTAGGCAGGCAATCGAAAAAGGCCTTCCGGTGCTCACATGCATGGACACGGCCGCAGCCTACCTCGCAGCCCTCAAGCTGAAGAAGGAGAACATAACGCCAGAGTACCATGCGATTTTCGGGTAGGCGCCCTGCGGATTCACCTTCCGATAGCGATTCGAAAATTTTGTTCAAAAATAAATCGAAAATCAAGAAAAAATGCTTGACAACGCCGACAACGTAGAGTATAATCTTTATTGTTGTCGGCGATGAACTGCTGACAGAAGCGTTCCGAGGTAGCTCAATGGTGGAGCAGGCGGCTGTTAACCGCAAGGTCGAGGGTTCGAGCCCCTCCCTCGGAGCCA
>CAVEOR010000097.1:0-1985 GCA_963617285.1 Anaerovoracaceae bacterium
CCTTGAAGTCCAGCCTCGCTCAGCGCACTGCCAAGTCCAGGATAGCTGAACACGTTTTCTGCCAGCACTGAGCCTCCGAATAGCTCCGCAAACGATGCGAATTGCAGCGTCAAGGCCGGAAGCAAAATGTTTCTTAGGCCATGCCTGCATAGAATCGTCCACTTTCCCTCTCCCCTTGCCTTTGCAAAGAGGACATACTCGCTATTCATCACGTCAATGAGTTTTTGCCTGGTATGCAGCGCGATATTCGCAAACGACACAAGGCTAAGGGTAAACGCTGGCAAAATCAAATGGTATATCTTTTGCCATATCGTCACATCCTCGCTCAGCACTCCGACTGGTGAAGAAAATCCGATTGGAAACCAGCCGAGCCAAACCGCAAACACGAGCAGCAGTAACAGCCCTATCCAAAACGTCGGAACAGAGCTCAGGATATAGCAGACTTTTTTTAGAATTCTATCGGGCAATTTGTCGCGGTGCATTCCCATTATGCATCCTAGAGCAAATCCAATCACGCCGGCGAGCACCCACGCAAAGAACATGAGTGCCAGCGAATTGACAAATCTCTCGCTGATTATATCCGCAACAGGTCTGCGATATATCGACGATTCCCCGAGATTGCCCTGCACGACCTCACTCAGCCAAGAAAGGTATCTTTCCACTGGCGGGTCGTCAACACCCCAGTAATCCTCGATTTCTGCACGCTGCTCTGGAGACACCGCCGAGCCGAGCCCGAGAATGTACTGCTGAACTGGGTCAACCGGCGAGGCGCACACGAGTGCAAATGAAATGATGCTCACCGCGAGCAGTAAGGTTATAATCCTGACGCTGTATTTAGCGAATATTAAAACTAACCTCTTCACCGCTCCGTTCATATCGTGAGCATCTCCTTTCCTTTTTTTCTATTCCATCCATGTCCACTCGGTCAGGTTTTGAATCAGCGGCAATCCGTTGCCGTGTCCGTGAATTGACTGCTGCCCAATTGACAAACCATCTCGAACGTAAACCACATGATCCAAATTGACCAGCCATACCCAAGGGCACTCACCCTTCATGCATGTGCCTGTCTGACCGTCCCACTGAACCTTCTGCCAATACTCATTGGCCTCTTCAGATGTAAGCGCGGACATAGCCTTTTCGAGATACTCGTCAGTCAAATCATTCATGTAGCCTTCTGGATTGTAGTAATCATCGAGCAGTGCGCCCTCTGAGCGATAAAGGTAATATGTCTCGTTTGGTGATGCCGAGCCCCATCCCATCAGGACCGCCTCCGAGAACATCACCTGAGAAATCTCGTCCCAGCTCATTCCTTCTATATTTACTTTGATGCCGATATCGAGCAGTTGCTCAGCCGCAGCCATCCCAACCGCCTGACGCACAGAATCTCCCGACGGATAAACACATTTGAACTCAGCTTTCAGCCCGTCCCTTTCGACAATTCCATCGCCATCCGTATCCGTCCAGCCAGCATCAGCAAGCAGCTGTTTTGCATATTCTACATCGGTTTCTATCTCGCAATCCGGGTTATTCCAAGGCATTCCATCGTTCTCAGAATAAGCCGGCCTGCCGTATCCATTCAAAACAACATCAACGATAGCCTGCCTGTCGATTGCGTAGGCTATAGCCTTGCGAATTTCTATATTGCATGTAACGTTGTTTCCTATCGGTGCTCCACTCTCGGTCGTCTTGCCCTCGTTCGGAAGAACTGGTAGCGTGAATCCTCGATTATCAGCAGACTTGATTGCCTCTACATGATAGCCCGCCACCTCCGTGGTCGCAAGCGTCGCGGTTGAATACGCCACATCGACTTCTCCAGCCTGGACCGCCGCCAGTGCCGCATCCTCTGACATGAACACGACCGTCACGTTCTTGATTGCCGGTGCCTGCCCGTAATAGTCCTCGTTAGCAGTGAACAAAATCTGCTCCTGAGATTTCCACTCGACAAACTTGTACGGTCCCGAGCCAATCGGGTTTCTGCCATAGTC
>CAVEOR010000097.1:2292-3495 GCA_963617285.1 Anaerovoracaceae bacterium
TATTTGACTAGCGTGCTCTGTATAATCGGGTAATTGCCGTGTCCCCAGCCCTGCGTCGGGTCGAGTGTCTCAGGCTCGGTTTCAATTGCGATTACAACGCTGTCTTTATCTACATTTCTCGTGTCGTCAGACCCGCTCGCACTACCACCGCATCCAGTCAGACCCGCAAGCATAGCGAAACACAGACACAACGCCAGCAAGCTTTTCCCTCTCGCCTTGCCAAATTTAGCTATAGTAATTGTTGCTTTTCTTGTGCCCTTCATCTAAAGATGTCTTCTTTCTTTTCCAGCACCCTGCGAACTTCTTCAACCGAAAGCCCTTTTTCCTTCGCAATCCGTGCTATGTCCTCGTACTCGAATTTCCTGCGTTCAACCCCGTAACCAGATGAAACCTTGCACTTTACAGTTCCGAATTCCGTCTCCACGCTCTCGATCCGCCTGTCGAGCACGTATCGATTCATCCTGTTTTCCCTGATGCCGATGGTAGTCGTATGCTTAAAAATCGCCTCGACAACTTTCTCCTTCTCACTCTCGCTGCAGATAACGTTGATGAGAACACCTGGGCGTGATTTCTTCATGCCGACCGGTATTGTGAAAGCCTCCCTCGCACCAGCCTCGAACAATCTTTCCATGGCGAATCCGATTGCCTCGCCCGTCATATCATCCACATTGCAGCTGAGTTCCAAGATTTCGTCCCCGCAAGCTCCCGACTCGCCGAGCATCACTCTCACGCAATTTGCCGCCTCGAAGTCCTTCTTGCCCATGCCGTAGCCGATAGCCTGCGTTTTCATCACAGGCATGTTGCCAAATCGGGTCGCGAAGTGCTTCAGGAGCGCCGCTCCCGTAGGTGTGCAGAGCTCTCCTTGGATAGCTCCACCGTAAATCGGAACGTCCTTGAGAATGTATGCTGTCGCTGGAGCTGGCACTGGGAGAATTCCGTGGGCACATTTGATTTGGCCGCTGCCTACGTGGATAGGCGAAACCACAACTTCGTCCACTGCTAATTTATCCATCAAAAGGCATACCGCGGCAATGTCTGCAACCGCATCCATCGTGCCCACCTCGTGGAAGTGAATCTCCGAAACGGGCATTCCATGTGCGTGGCTTTCCGCTTCTGCAATCAAATTAAATACAGCCATGATGTCGTCCTGCACATTCTCTGGAATATTAAGATGCCCGCGAACGATATGCTCGATATCGTGCA
>CAVEOR010000097.1:3623-5045 GCA_963617285.1 Anaerovoracaceae bacterium
GTCATATGCGTTCCCGTGATGCCGCACTTCACTGACTTCTCAGCCTTGTATACAATGCCTGGAATTCCGATTTGGTTAAGCTTCTCCACGAACTTATCTGGCTCTGGGATGAGCTCGAGAAGTGCTGCACTCAGCATGTCCCCTGCAGCTCCCATACCGCAATCTATATATAAAGTCTTCATTCTACTTTCCTTTTGCCTTTCTTTTATTTGTTTATTTTGCGCTCACGTGATTTATCATATTGGCAAGGTAACCCGCGCCGAATCCGTTGTCGATATTGACCACCGACACGCCGCTCGCACAGGAGTTGAGCATTGACAGTAGTGCCGAAAGTCCGTTGAAGGATGCTCCGTATCCCACGCTGGTCGGAACCGCGATAACCGGGCAGTCCGCAAGGCCGCCGATTACGCTGGCGAGAGCCCCCTCCATGCCGGCAATCGCGATGATTACGCTCGCGCTCATTATGTCATCTAGATGCGCAAGTGTCCTGTGAAGTCCCGCAACTCCCACGTCGTATAGGCGAACGACCTCATTTCCAAGAACAGTGGCCGTAAGTGCTGCCTCCTCCGCGACAGGGATATCGCTGGTGCCTCCCGTTGCAATGACGATCTTGCCGATGCCATCCGCAGCAGGAATCTCGCCGATAATTCCGCATCGAGCATCCTTATAATATGTAAGCTCACATTCTTTGCCGACTATCTCCGCAGACTCCTCCGAGAGCCTCGTGATAAGGATTGTCTTTTGACCATTTTCCATCATCGTCTTTGCAATTCCTATAATCTGCTCTGGCGTTTTGCCCGCGCCGTATATAACCTCCGCCGTACCTTGGCGAACTTTTCTATGAATGTCCACCTTGGCATAGCCTATGTCCTCAAATGGCTTAGCCTTGAGGCTGAGCAGTGCCTCGTCCACACTTATCGAGCCGTCGCTGACGCCTTCTAACAGCTTGCGAATTTCAGTATTCATCCTCTCACCTCCAAGTCGAGAACTACCGAGTCGTAATTTTCCTTCAATTTATCAAATATATCCTTTCTATTTTGCAAGAAAATCGGCATCTGCTCCTCCCTGATTTGGATCTTGGCATTGCCGTTTTGCGTCCTAACGCGGAAGTCCGTAAATCCCAGCGAGAATAGATAGTTTTCTGATGCTTCGATTGCCGCTAGTTTCTCCGCTGTTATCTCCTCGTCAGTTGGGATTCTGGTGGCAAGGCAGGCATAAGCTGGCTTGTCCCAAGTGAATAATCCCGCCTCTTTTGACAGTTTCCTTATCTCTGCCTTTGTCAAACCGCATTCTCTGAGCGGTGAAAGCACCGAAAGCTCTGCGAGTGCCTTCATCCCTGGACGATCAGCTACATCATCGGATGCATTCGTTCCGTCGAGCAAAATCGCAAAACCATCGGCAGATGCCGCCTCAGTTATCTCC
>CAVEOR010000098.1:0-4964 GCA_963617285.1 Anaerovoracaceae bacterium
GCTCTTTGGTGAGGTCGAGAATTTGCTGGAAATGGGGCTTGAGGAAGAAGATATCTCCATGAAAGGCATCGGCTATAAGGAGATAATCGGATTTTTCGACGGGCTGTACGACCGCGAAGAGGCGATAGAGCTCATCAAGAAGAACAGCAGGCACCTAGCGAAGCGCCAGCTCACGTGGTTCCGCCGCTATGAGGACATGAAATGGTTCAACATCAGCGATTATGCGGGCGATGAGGAAGCGATAGAGGATATTTTGAGATGGCTGAGAGAGACTTTGAAAAAACAATAAAAATTCAAAACAAGAGCGATAGGCCGGACAATATTATCAAAAAAGAGAACGATATTTATCTGGAATGCGAGAAGATTGAGGATGAGCTACCGAAGTTTATGTGCGGATTTTTCTCGTATCTCAAAGGAAACGTTTTGCCTCGGACGAGGCTCGCGTATCTTCATGATATCAAGTTTTTCTTCAAGTATTTGATAGATGAAACGGACCTCACGCAGGCTACGGAAACAAGCAAAATCAAGCTTTCTGAGCTTGACGAGGTCAAAGCTGTGGACATCAATCTTTTCATGGAATATTGCAGGAAGTACAAGGTCGAGACGGAGGATTCCGTCTATATTTATGAGAACTCGAACAAGAGCCTCGCACGCAAGAAATCCTCGCTTTCCGTCATGTTCAAGCAATTATACCGCGATGAGCTTTTGTCGAAGAACATCACAGACGGGTTTGATCCAATTCGAGTGCCGAAGGTCGGCGAGCGAGAAATCAAGGCTTTGCAGGACGATGAGGTCATGATTATGCTCGACGCTGTGTCGACTGGCACGGGGCTGACCGCCCATGAGCTTGCTTATTGGCAGAAAACGAAGCTTCGCGACAAGGCGATTCTCATCATGTTTTTGACATATGGGCTTAGGCTCTCAGAGCTGTCGCAGCTCAATGTCTCGACGTTTAACTTTAACCGCGGTGAGTTTGTAATCTTCCGCAAGCGTGGCAAAGAATCCGTGATGCCGATAAATAGGTCGGTCGCAGCGGTTCTGCACGATTATATCGACAATGAGCGCCCAAAGGATGAATCAGTTCTTGATGAACACAAGGATGCGCTATTCCTATCGCTTCAGGGCAAGCGTATGACGGAGCGACAAATCCGCGAACTCGTCAAGAAATACACTTCGATTGCTCTCGGCACGTCTCGTAGGGCAGGTTACAGTCCGCATAAACTCAGGGCCACAGCAGCGACGAGCCTCATTGGACGCGGCAATTCGATATTCGATGTGGCGGCACTTCTTGATCACGAACAAGTCACAACGACGCAGCTCTACGCTCGCGAGAAAATCAACGTCAAGCGCGACCTTGTCAAGGACATGGAGTGGGAGATAGAGCGCACTGAGAAATAAATAAACTGGAGAAAATAAACATGGCAAATAGCACAAATAAATTTTTACAAGAAGAATTCAATATAGATCCGAAGGTCCTCGAAATCGTCGACGAGGCTGAAATTGCGGTTTCTGACGAGTTTTCAAGGCTCAATGACATCATGGCTTACAACCAGTACAAGGTTCTGTCGGCGTTCCAAAAGAACAGAATCCGCGAAATGCACTTTGGATGGACGACGGGCTACGGCTACGACGACGCGGGCAGGGATGCAATCGAAGCTGTATATGCGGATGTTTTCCACACGGAGGCTGCACTCGTTCGCACGACATTCGTAAACGGAACTCATGCACTTGCAACAACTTTGCTCGGAATTCTAAGGCCTGGTGATGAGCTCATCTATGCGACTGGCGAGCCTTACGACACACTGCAGACGGTCATCGGACTCACAAACTACGAGCAAGGAAACGGCTCGCTCCGCGACTACGGTATCACATTCAAACAAGTTGATTTGCTCCCAGATGGTTCAATCGATATCGAAGGCGTCAAGGCTGCAATTACAGACAAAACCCGCATGATTACTGCTCAGCGCGCAACTGGTTACTCATGGAGAAAGGCAATCTCAATCGACGAAATCGCATCTCTCATGACGGCTATAAACGAAGTAAATCCAGATATTATAAAGATGGTCGACAACTCATACGGAGAGTTCCTCGATACGAAGGAACCGACGGATGTTGGTGCAGATGTCATCGCATCCTCGCTCATCAAGAACCCAGGCGGCGGCCTTGCCCTCAGCGGCGCTTATATCGCAGGCCGCAAGGACTTAATCGACATGATTCAATACCGCATGACTTGCCCTGGAATCGGCGGCGAGTGCGGTCTGACATATGGGCAGACAAGAACGATGCTTCAAGGCTTATTCATCGCTCCGAGAGTTACAAACGGTGCTATTTGCGGCGCAATTCTCTGCGGCAAAGCCTTTGAATTACTCGGTTTTGAAGTAAGCCCTAAGGCTGGCGACATCCGCTCAGATATCGTTCAGTCTATCAAATTTAATGATCCTAAGAAGCTCATTTCGTTCTGCAAAGGTATTCAGGCTGCTGCTCCAATCAACAGTTTCGTCAGCCCAGTTCCTGGCGATATGCCGGGTTATGAGGATCAAGTCATCATGGCTGCGGGTGCCTTTGTTCAAGGCTCTACGATTGAGCTTTCTGCGGATGCTCCGATGAGAGAGCCATATATCGCGTATTTCCAAGGCGGCTTGACCTACGAACACTCCAAGTTCGGTGTAATCAAGGCTATGGACACGCTGCTCAAGGACGGGCTGATAAGCCTATAGCAGAGTGTTGATATTGCTTGCATTTTGCGTATTTTTATTGTTTGAGATTAAATTTTATTGAAAGGCTAATTTTGATAGGCTAAAGATGGGGAAAAAGCTAGATAATATTAAAAATGCCGAAAAGACAAACAAACGGCATGTCATAATTTCGATAATTAAATTCAGCCTGCTTGCTATTATAATAGTAGGAATTCCGGCTTATATTTATTTTTTCCACATGGACTGGATCCGCGAACTCAGGGATATCAACGGAATCGTGGAATTTCTTAACCAATATGAAAGCGAATCCATTATTCTCTATGTCGTTTTCCAAGTCATCCAGATTGTTGTAAGCGTGATCCCGGGTCAGTTCTTCCAAATTGCCGCAGGATATCTATTTGGCTTCTTGTGGGCGCTTGTGTATGCAATGGCTGGGGCTATCGTCGGAACAGGACTTGCGTTTCTCATTGCAAGGCTTCTGGGTCGCGACTTTCTACATATCTTCTTCGGCGAGGAGAAAATGGCTTATTATATCGAGAAGCTAAATTCGCCAGCTGCGTACAGGCTCGTGTTCTTTCTTTACTTGATTCCGGGCATCCCCAAGGACATGATTTGCTATGCCGCGGGAGCTTCTGAGATGAAATTCAAGCCATTTCTACTGCTCGCGAGCATCGGCAGACTCCCAGGCATGATCGGCTCCCTCATCATCGGAACGATGGTAGAGCAGGGGAATTATGTTGGAGTTGGCATAATCGCTGGCCTTGCAGTAATCGGTTTCATCCTCTGCATCATATATAGGAAGAAAATTGACGCATTCCTTGACAAAATCCACTCAAAACACAAAGAAAAACGAACAAATGTTTAAAAAATGCTTGACAACGAACATTTATTCTGTTATACTACAGAAAAAGAACAAATGTTTCGAAAGGAGTGTCAAGGATGAATAAGACATATAGGAGATATAGGGTTACAAATAAATTTAGATTTACGGTATTCGTAGTAATGATGATTATTATTTTGACGAGCATGTTCAACTTGGCACTCGGACTTAACACAGCCCAGAGCTTGACCAAGGTTGATTATAATGATGTTGTAGTTGCATCTGGCGACACGCTCTGGAATATCGCTGAGACATATATGCCAGCTGACATGGATACCAGACAAGCCGTATACGAACTTTGCGAACTGAACGACATCTCAGCATCCGAACTCTACGCCGGCATGACCATCCAGGTACCTGTATACTATAGCTAAAGCTAATTTCGATGATTTTTCCAATTTAATGTTGACACCAAATACGACACCATTTATAATATGAATAGGAGGTTTTCCGAATGTCACAATGGGACAAACTATTAATTAAAATATGCTCCTTATCAAAAGACCTCCGATTTGATGAATTGCGTAAGGTGTTGGAAAGCTACGGATATGTGATGAATGTTCCAAGAAGTGGAAGCAGTCACTATACATTCAGAAAACCTGGAAATCAGCCGATTACAATACCGAAGCATGAACCCATCAAGAAAGTATATGTAGAGATGGTGAAGCAGATCGTGGAAAGTGAGGCTGCGAATGATGAAAACATTGAATGATTATTTAGCTATGAATTATCGTATGGAAATTGTAGAAGATAAGGACGAAGGCGGATTTGTGATTTCGTTCCCAGAGCTTCCTGGATGCATTACTTGCGGAGAAACAATTGAATCAGCTGTTGCGAATGCATTGGATGCAAAGAAGGCTTGGTTAGAAGCTGCTATAGAAGATCGCATTGAAATTCATGATCCAGATTCACTAGAGGATTATTCAGGACAGTTTAAGCTTCGAATTCCTCGCAGCTTGCATCGTTCGCTCGCAGAACATTCAAAACTGGAAGGCATTAGCATGAATCAGTATTGTGTATATCTACTTTCCAGAAATGATACAGTTTACTCGAAACGGCAGGCATAACTGCTCGACAATGGTAGAAAAAATCGCTTAAAACGCAAAATAGAGCCTCGATTTTTTTAGCGAAATTTATAAGAGAAACCAGATATAATGAAAGGTGCAAAGATTCAATATATTTGTCTGAAGTCTGGAAAAAATAAAAAAATAATTAAGCCTCAAAGTATATGGAAAGCCCGAATAAGCTGCGAATGCATTGAAAACGCTGGCTTGCGGGCTTTCCTATTATTCTCGCACTAACTATTCCCAAAATTATGATTTAAGGAATAGTTAGCGGAGCCTCAATTACTTCGGTCGCACCAATGTTGATATATATAACGTCGCCCT
>CAVEOR010000099.1:0-4943 GCA_963617285.1 Anaerovoracaceae bacterium
GCATCGACCTTACGGTCATGGGCGTGATGAACGGCGGAGGCGGAGGCGACGAGCCAGGTGGTCAGGGTGACCAGGGCGGCGCCGGCCAGTCTGGCGAGCAGGGTGACCAGAACTCGAGTGACCAGGGCGCAGGTGGCCAAGGCCAGGCTGGCGAGCCGTCTGGCAACCCGCCTGAGAAGCCAGACGGCTCAGGCGGCGGCGCCCCGAGCACCAGCAGCGGCTCGAGCGGCAACGCGCCGCCGTCCGGCGCCGCCCCATCGGGCAATCCTCCAAGTGCACCAGGCGGCGGTTCAAGCTCCAACAGCTCGAACTCCAGCACCGCAACCTAATATGAAAGAGCTGCGTGCCCGTTGGCTGAACATTTCACCCAGCGAGCCGCAGCCCTTTTTTACAATTTTTACTTCAACACAGCAACTTGCTTTTCAACGGCAATTGCTATGTAGCTCCGTCCGCCCCGCTCTATTCGTAGAAGTCAGCGCTATCGAGGAACACGTCTTTCTTCTCGGCTTCCTCGATTGTCTGCTCCGCAATCTTGGAGAAGTTCGCCAGGCGAGCCACCAAGTCCTCGAGGCTCGCCGCAGCCTGCGGCTCGTCCATCTCGTGCTCTGAACCGAGGATTTTGCGGCCGAGCTCGTAAGCCTGCTTCGGGAAGTCAGTGTTCAAGATATCCTCAGGCGTCGCTGATTTTACCGCCGCGATTACGTCCACGATTTCCCAACCGAGGTAATCCGTCATTCCGTAGAACGTCGTAATCGCGCCCTGCGCCGACTCGAGCGTCGTGTCCGCGCAAGCCAACATCAGCGCCGTCTTCTTGTTATTGTGAATCTGCGAATCGACCGCATAGAACCTGTCGATTGCAGCCTTTATCTGCGCCGTCATGCCGTAATAATATATCGGCGAGAGGAAAACAACCGCATCCGCCTCCACGAGCTCATCCTTCAGCTCATCGAAGTCGTCTCTGAACACGCATGCCGAAACCGCACTGTGGCAACGCTCGCACGCGATGCAAGGGTGCACATCCTTATCTGCCGCATCGAACCGAATCACGTCGTGTCCCGACTCGTGAGCGCCTCTGATGAACTCAGCTGCCATCACGGCCGTCGTGCCCTTCTTATGCGGGCTTCCTGTTATCAGCAAAATCTTCATTTAAAATCGCCTCCTGCAATTCCAATTACTTGTGCTTCTTATCATCTGGCTTCTTCCTAGCAACGACTATTCTATCAAGCCCAGCCAAATCTGTCAGACCAATAATCTTCTCGTATGCGCCAGTTTCCGCCAGCAAAGCCTTGACCGCATCTCGCTGGTCATAGCCGATTTCCATCATGAGAATTCCGTTCTTCTTAAGATGTGCCTCTGCGTCGCTAGCAATCAGGCGGTAGAAATCCAGTCCATCCTCGCCGCCGTCCAGCGCCATCCGAGGCTCGTGGTCCTTCACCTCGGGCTCGAGCGTCTCGATAACCGAGCTCTGAATGTACGGCGGATTGCTTATAATCAAATCGAATTTTTTCGACTTTAACTTTCCATTAAAATATGCAGCGCTGAGCATATCGCTCTCCACGAACTTCACATTCTTAGCAGAGTTAGACTTCGCATTCTCCGTAGCAAGCGCGAGTGCTTCCTTGCTGATGTCCGAGCAACCCACGCTCGCCTTCGGGAAAGCCTTGGCAAGCGAGATTCCGATTGCACCGCTTCCGCAGCAAAGGTCGAGAATATCGGGATTATCCTTCATGCGAACGCCTGAGTTGTAGTCAGCATTTCTGAGCGTTCCCTTACCGAGAAGCTCAATCGCATCCTCCACCATGGTTTCTGTGTCCTGCCTCGGAATCAGCACGTCGCCGCTTACCTTGAACGTGTGCCCCATGAACTCCTGCGTGCCAGTGATGTGCTGCAGCGGAATCCTCGACGCGCGCTCGGCCACCAGGTCGAAGTACGCCTCACATTGGTTGTCCTGCAGCATGTCCTGCCAGTGCATCATCAGCCCCACCTTGTCGTAGTCCATCATATAGCAGAAAAGTTCTTTCGCATCTATCTGTGCGTCGCGAACGCCTGCGTCCGCCATCTGCTTTTCTGCGATTTTTATTATTTCTTTTACTTGAAGACCCATCTAATTCTCGGCCTCCTCAGACGCGCTAGCTTCAGTCTCGGCCTGTGCCTCAGCTTCAGCCGCTTCAGCCTCAATTTCCGAGTCCAACTTGATTGGCTTGCCGTTCAGGTCGCAAATTCCCTCGTAGTAAGGCTCATCCTCATCGATTACCGCCTTAACCGCCGCAATCGCAACCTCAAGCTGCTCGAAGGTCGGCTCCGCAGTCGTCAGCTTCTGCAGATAGAGCCCAGGGATGCTGAGAATCTCAACAACTATGTTATCGCTCCTGCCAGCCCACTTCAGCAGTTCGTAGGAAAGCCCCGCAATAATCGGAAGCGCCAGCAGTCTAAGCGTCACTCTCATCCAAACATTCGGCCATCCCATGAACACGTGCGCGATTATCGCAATCACCATTACGAACATCAGGAAGCTCGTTCCGCAGCGCGGGTGGAGCGTATAGAACGTCTGCGCGTTCTCCGGTGTCAGCTCAAGCCCATTCTCGAAGCAGTGAATCGTTTTGTGCTCCGCTCCGTGGTACCTGAACACCGTCTTGATATCGTTCATCTTCGCAATCAGCCAAACATACCCGACGAAAATCAAAATTCTGACGATTCCTTCGATTATATTCAGCAAAAGCACGCTATCCGTAAATACCTTGCACCAGCCGACAATCGCCGTCGGGAGCAACATGAATATGCCAATCGACGCTACGAGCGCAATCGCAACCGACAGGAAAAGCAGGATGTTCCAAGCCTTCTCCTTGCCGAGATGCTCCTCAACCCACACGTCGAATTTGTCCTTCTCGTAATCCTCTGGGTAATACTGCTCGAGGATGTCCGCCGAATACATGAGGACCTTCGTGCCCTGAACGAGCGAAACAAAGAAGCTGATTGCACCGCGAAGCAGCGGAATTTTGCCCCACTTGCCAGCCTTCGGTGACGGCTGCGTCTTCATATGTATCGAACCATCTGGGAGCCTGATTGCGATAGCCGTTTTCTTCGGGCCGCGCATCATGATTCCCTCCATTATAGCCTGTCCGCCAATCGAAGTCGGACAAGCATCCTTCAGAAATATTCTCTTTAAGTCCATAAGTTTTCCTTCTATTTACTATTTTAGTTATTACTTCGGTTACAGCATTGTTTTCCTGATGATCTCAACGAAGCTCTGATTGTTCTTCGTCATTGCAAGCGTATCGACGATTTCGCTGGTCACTTCCTGCGCTTCGCGGCTGGACATGGCTTTTCTCATCGCCCAGATAGCCTCGAGCTCGTCCTGATCCATCAGCAGATCTTCTCTCCTCGTGCCAGACTTGTTCAAGCTGATTGCAGGGAAGATGCGCTTCTCGCTGAGGCGCCTGTCGAGGTGGAGCTCCATATTGCCCGTGCCCTTGAATTCCTCGAAGATTACGTCGTCCATGCGGCTGCCCGTCTCGATGAGAGCCGTCGCCAGAATCGTAATCGAACCGCCTTCCTCAAGCTTACGAGCTGCACCGAAGAACTTCTTCGGTCTGTGGAGTGCACCTGGATCAAGGCCGCCGCTAAGGGTTCTGCCCGACGCTGGAACGACCATGTTGTACGCTCTCGCGAGCCTCGTAATGCTATCTAATAATATTACCACATCTTTGCCGTGCTCAACCAGTCTCTGAGCTCTTGCGAGCACCATCTCAGCAACCTTGACGTGATGCTGTGGCAGCTCGTCGAATGTCGAGTAAATGACTTCGCCCGCGGTCAGCGACCTCTTCATATCGGTAACTTCCTCTGGTCTCTCGTCTACGAGAAGCACAATGAGCTCAACATCAGGGTAATTCTGCTCAATTGCATTAGCGACCTTCTTCAGCAAAACAGTTTTGCCAGCCTTCGGTGGCGCCACAATGAGTCCACGCTGCCCCTTACCGATTGGTGCAATCAGGTCAATGAGCCTCGTCGAAAGTTCACGGGTGCCGGTTTCCAGTCTCAGTCTCTCGTAAGGAAATACTGGTGTGAGCGAATCAAAATCCGGTCTTCTGATTGCAACACCTGGCTCGTCGCCGTTTACCGTCAGTACGTATAATAAAGCCCCGAATCTCTCGTTATCCCTCGGAAGCCTTGTAATTCCGCGGATCTTGTCGCCTGTCTTCAGGTTGAATCTTCTGATTTGCGTCGGTGATACGTAGATGTCCTTGTCGCTGGTCAGGAAGTTGGAAAACCTCAGGAATCCGAAGTTGTTTTCCTCCTGAATTTCAAGGATTCCCTCGACCTCAGGGCGGTTCTCATTGTTCTGCTTCGCCTCGTGCTCCTCGTGTGCTTCGGCTACCTCGTCCACATCCGCTTCTGCTTCTGCTTGTACCTCAGCCTCAGCCGTAGCCTCCACTTCGATATTCTCCTTCGGCTTTCTAGCAACCCGCTTTGGCTTCTCAGTCACTTCTGCCTCCGCCTGTGCCTGTGCTTCAGCCACGCTCTCGCCTGCATTCATTTTATCCATATCGGCGGACAGCTGCTCCAGCGGCTTCTTGTTCTTGTTAACTTTTCTCACCGGTCTCTTCGGCTTCTCTGCCACTGCCTCCGTCTCTGCTTCCGCTACAGTCTCAGCGTCAGCCTTCTTCGGAGCCGCTTTCCTCGTCGTGCGCTTCGTCTTTGGCTTTTCGGCAACACCAACATCAGGCTGCGTAGCCACAGTCTCCGCCTCTATACCGTTTATCTCTTCAGTTGCTTTCTTTCTTGGCATGAAAAATCACCTTTGCAGCGAACATTTTGCTGCACCTTTCTTAGAATCATAATTTAGAATTGAATATAAAAATCAAAATTGGAAATGAAATAGAACTAATAGATATGTTCTGTACTCTATCTTACCACTCCCGCCCCGGTTTTGCAAGAAATTTCGC
>CAVEOR010000100.1:0-4781 GCA_963617285.1 Anaerovoracaceae bacterium
TTAAGTCTTGTGGCTCTGTGGTCAAGCGGTTAAGACTCCGCCCTCTCACGGCGGCTACCCGGGTTCGAATCCCGGCAGAGTCACCAATATGCGAAAGCTCATCTTTACTGATGAGCTTTTTTCTTTTATCTGGCATCAGAAACCTGCTTCGGATGCTTTTACTTTCTCGTCTTTTGTAAACGTGCTCGACCATTTATTTTATCGAACAAAATCAGACATACCTCCTCACAATATACGGCAACGTCCGAACTACTACAAAACTTCACAAAACAATTTACGGGAAAATGGCCGAAATCGGGCTGCGCGCGATTGACAAACTCCCTGCCGAGTGCTATAAATTTGAGTATAGACAGAAATCTTTTTTCGGGAGGTAAGGAAAATGGAAAATATCGAAAGAGGCGCACAGCTTTATGAAGGAAAGGCGAAAAAAGTTTATAGCACGAACAATCCAGATTTTGTAATTGTTTCATATAAGGACGACGCAACTGCACTCGACGGGCTCAAGAAGGGCACAATCGTCGGCAAGGGCGTTATCAACAACAAGATGAGCAACCATCTTTGCAAGCTTTTAGAGGAGAAGGGCGTTCCGACGCATTTTGTTGAGGAACTCAGCGACAGAGACACTCTCGTTAAGAAGGTTGAAATCGTGCCACTCGAGGTTATCGTTCGCAACATCTCCGCTGGCTCGTTTGCAAAGCGTTACGGCGTAGAGGAAGGAATCGTTTTCGATGCTCCGACGCTTGAATTCTCGTACAAGAACGACGATTTGCACGATCCGCTCATCAACTACTACCATGCACTCGCACTCAAGCTTGCAACAGCTGAGGAACTCGAGACAATCAAGAACTACGCATTCAAGGTCAACGAAATCCTCAAGGAGTACTTCATCGAGAGAAATGTTAAGCTCGTTGACTTCAAGATGGAATATGGCAGACTCGCAGACGGCACAATCGTGCTCGCAGACGAGATTTCCCCTGACACTTGCCGCTTCTGGGACAAGGACACTAACGAGAAGCTCGACAAAGACCGCTTTAGAAGAGACATGGGCGGCGTAGAAGACGCTTACAACGAAATGATGAATCGTGTTTTCGGTGCATAATTAGGCGGAGGCACAAGACGGAGGCACATTATGAACAAGAACTTAGAAGGGTGTAAGGAACAAAAAATCAAAAATTCCTGCGCCCAATGTAATAACTTAAAGTCGGACGCGTTGCACGAGGAATGCGGAGTTTTCGGCGTTTACTCACCAGAAAAATCCGATGTAGCAAGCACGGCATATTACGGGCTGTTCGCACTTCAGCACCGCGGACAGGAATCCTGCGGTATCGTGGTGAACGACGCGGGCCTTTTCCAGAGTTATAAGGACACGGGGCTTGTGAACGATGTCTTTTCAAACCGCGTTTTGGAAAGCCTCGGGGAGGGCAATATCGCTGTAGGCCACGTGCGCTATGGAACCACCGGCGGCAACGACCGCAGCAATGCACAGCCTATAGTTGTCAATCACATCAAGGGCAGAATGGCGCTTGCTCACAACGGCAATATCGTAAACTGCGGAGAGCTCAGGAAAGAACTTGAGCTCGAAGGCTCGATTTTCTCGACGACGAGCGATACGGAAGTAATTTCTTACATTATAATAAAGGAGCGACTCAAGGCTCCATCGATTGAGCAGGCGATAAACCGAGCGATGAACAGAATCAAAGGCGCATATTCGCTCGTAATCATGTCACCGAGCAAATTAGTAGCGGTTCGTGATGAACACGGCTTCCGCCCGCTTTGCTATGGACAGACGGAGGACGGCAGATATGTCGTAGCTTCTGAGAGTTGCGCACTCGACGCGGTCAGCGCCAAGTTCATCCGAGACATCAAGCCAGGCGAAATCGTGATCTTCGACAAAGACGGTGTTCGTAGCATCGAGGATCATTGCGGCAAGTCCGAATGCTCTATGTGCGTTTTCGAGTATATTTACTTTGCTAGACCTGACTCGGTAATGGACGGATGCAGCGTACACGCGGCGAGAATGCGTGCAGGTGCGTTCCTTGCGCTCGAGCATCCCGTTCAGGCGGACGTAGTAATCGGTGTCCCGGATTCTGGACTTGACGCAGCGGTTGGCTACGCGAAACAGTCTGGAATTCCATACGAAATCGGTTTTATCAAGAATAAATACATCGGCAGAACTTTCATCCAGCCAGGACAGAAGAGCAGGGAAGACAAGGTTAAGATCAAGCTCAATCCAATCGCAGATGTCGTTCGCGGCAAACGAGTTGTTATGATTGACGACTCAATCGTGCGTGGAACGACCAGCGCGAGAATCGTCAAGCTCCTCCGCGAGGAAGGCGCAAAGGAAATTCACCTCAGAGTTTCTGCGCCGCCTTTCCTGAACCCTTGCTATTACGGCACGGACATTGACTCGCGCGAGAACCTGATCGCAGTTAGTCACACGGTCGACGAAATCGCAAAGATAATCGGCGTAGATTCGCTCGGCTACCTGAGCGTGGAGAATGTCAAGCAGATTGCAAAGGGCGTAAACGGCGGCGGATATTGCACCGCATGTTTCGATGGAAACTACCCGACGGAAATTCCAACGACGACATCCAAGAGCAAATTCGAGGAGAGGATTGCAGGCAGCGATTCAGAGGCAAAAACCAAAGAAGAAGACTAGTTTATTGCATGGCCGCGGGAATTATGATATACTTGAGCCATGGTTAGATTTAATGAAAACAACGAAGTCATAAGAGATGACGAATATAGGGCAATCTTAGTTGGATTGCAGAGAAACGAGGATATTTCCTACTCGATGGAAGAACTTGCGGGCCTTGCGGAGGCGGCAAATGTCGAGGTCCTCGGGCAGATGATTCAGAGCCTGGAGCGTCCCAACACGGCAACGCTAATCGGCAAGGGCAAGGTCGAGGAACTCGCGGAAATGGTAAAGAACATGGAGGCTGACACCGTAATCTTCAACGACGAGCTCACTGGAATGCAGCTGAGAAACATCGAGGATGCGGTGGGCGTTCGCGTAATCGACAGGACGATACTTATCCTCGACATATTTGCGGATAGAGCCACATCAAAGGAAGGCAAATTGCAGGTTGAGCTTGCGCAGCTTGCCTACAGAATGCCGAGGCTCACGGGATTCGGCAAATCGCTTTCCAGACTCGGCGGCGGAATCGGCACGAGAGGCCCTGGCGAGAAGAAGCTTGAGACAGACCGCAGACATATCGAGCGCAGAATGTACGAGATCAAGTCAGAACTCGCGCAGCTTAAGAGCACGCGAGGAGTTCAGCGTGCCCGCAGAGAGAAGAATGAGATTCCAACGGTTGCTTTGGTCGGTTACACCAACTCGGGGAAATCCGCTTTGATGAACCAGATCCTCTCGCTCAGCGAGAAGGAAGACAAGACCGTTTTCGAGAAGGACATGCTGTTTGCGACACTCGACACGCAGCAGCGCAGCGTCAAGCTTGACACGAATCACAGTTTTATTTTAGTCGACACAGTCGGATTTGTCAGCAAGTTGCCACACTCTCTGGTGGAGGCGTTCAAGGCGACGCTCGAAGAGGTTGTCAGTGCTGATTTGCTCGTGCATGTCGTTGACAGCGCATTCGAGAATTACGATTTTCAGATAGATGTAACGGACAAGGTGCTCGCAGAAATCGGCGCCGCTGGTAAAGAAAAAATCATGGCGTACAACAAGATTGACCTTGTTGAGGAGGGCTCTGTTGTTCCACGCCCTGGCACGGACAGCGTCTATATCTCGGCGAAGTATGGCAAGAACATCGATGAACTTCTCGAGAAAATCAAGAAATGCATATTTAAGGACGAAGTGAACGCCAAGCTCCTCGTGCCTTATTCGAAGGGCGATGTGAGCTCTTATCTGTGCGAGAAGGCGAAGGTCGATGTCATGGACTACCGCGAGAATGGCACGTACTTTGAGGTTACACTCAAAGAAAGCGACTATCAGAGGCTGAAGGAGTACGAGATAGAATGAAGCTATACAGCACGGTGAGGCAAGAAGCCAGTGCCGAACAGATAATTGAAAAATCGAGGTTTATCGCATATGTGAGCCCGGCCGAGTCCCGCGAGGAGGCGGAGGAGTTCATCGCAAGTATCAAGAAAAAGCATAGAGACGCGACGCATAATGTTCCAGCGATGGTTCTCGGCGACAAGATGCAGATTCAATGGGGCTCCGACGATGGCGAGCCGCAAGGGACATCGGGTGCACCTATAGTTCAGATGCTCGTGGCACAGGGAATCACCAACGTGGTTATCGTGGTCACGAGATATTTTGGTGGAATCAAGCTCGGGACGGGTGGCCTCGTTCGGGCATACACGAGTAGTGCTAAGCTTGGACTCGAAGCAGCGGGAGTTTGCGATGTATGCGAGAGATGCGTGCTGACATATGCTCTTGACTATACATATTTGGCAAAATTGCAGAACATGGCAGACGATTCCCTCTTCAAGATTGAAAACCTTGCTTATACGGATGTTGTCGAAGCCGAACTTTCCTGCGTACCAGAGAAAGCGGATGAACTCAAGGGTTTGGTAGCCAATCTCACAGGCGGCAAAGGCGTTCTGAAGAGTGAAGAAACGCGTATAATTAAGGTTTGATAGGTTTAATTTGCTGGCAGCATTTGTTTTATTAAACATATATAAGATATAACCTATTATTTGGAGCTGAGGCATCAAATTGTGGGTTATTTTGTTTGCGGCTGGGGTATATATTCCGTGGAAATTTGATAATTAAATTTAATCGGAGATATAGTAAATGCAACAATTCAATGTAAAGG
>CAVEOR010000101.1:0-4772 GCA_963617285.1 Anaerovoracaceae bacterium
ATACTATAGAGATAAAGAATCTACAATCAATAGGGTTGTTGCGGAGCTGTCGGCACTTGGAATTGAACCAGAGAATGTAGGTGTTGGTGCCATTGCGGACGATTCAAGGGATTCGGAACTTTTGAACAGAGTAAAGACTGCTGCATACGAGTATATTGAGATGCTAAATCCTAAACCAAAATTCCCAAAGAAGCCAAAGAAACCGAGGGGCGCATTTGCAGAGAAATTGGATGAAATGGGCGTGACATATGTTGATAATAGTGAAGGATCAGGAATAATTTGGGCGATCTACGACAAAGAGAAGAAAGAACGAGTGGAATCCCTTATAAGTGAATATGGGTATCGTGTTAGCCTTGAAAAACGCGGTGCTAATGCTACTGGTGGCAAACCAGCATGGCGAGTAATGATTGGAGGAAAATGATTATGGCATTTAAGAAGGAATTAAAGTATGAAATCATCAACAACATAGGTGTTATTTCTGAGGGTAGCAAGGGCTGGCACAAGGAGTTAAATCGAGTAAGTTGGAATGAAGCAGAGCCAAAGTATGATTTGCGCGACTGGGACCCAGAACACGAGAAAATGGGCAAAGGCGTTACGTTGACCGAAGAAGAGCTACGCACACTGAAAGAGATTATTGACAAGGAAATCGAGTTCCTTGACTCAGATTTGTAATATTACTTCTTGGCAAAATTATAGGTGGTAAAATCTAAAGTCGCACTTTAGATTTTACCACCTTTTTTGCGCGGCGGGGACTTGGGGCGGCTGGCGGCGGCTCGATTGCCCGTTGGTTCTGCAGGCAATCGAGGGCCCAGCTCCCTCTGGTCAGACTGTCGCTGGTGAGCTCGAGCGGGAGCTGGGCGTGCGGTGGCGTGCCCAAGGACCATGAGCACGCCACCTCACCCGCCGCCAGCGGCACATCTGCAGCCGCGCAGTCGGCGGCGGGCTACGGCTGGCGGAGCCTCTCGAGCTTGACACGCTCCGTCTCGCTGAGTCGGTCCCAGGCGAGCAGGGTTTTCGAGTATTCCACGAGGCGACCTTTGCTGTGTTGCGAGAGGCGGCGGTAGTTCTCGATGAGCTCCTGCGAGCTATCACCGATCATCTTGAAGCTAGCCATCTCGCTGAGAAACCGCTCTAAGTTGCTCTCGAACAGCAGATCCATGCTGACCTCATGGAACTCAGCGATGAGATGCAGCGTGATTGCGTCGGGCGTGCGGTTTCCGAGTTCGTACTGGGCATAGGCTGAACGCGTGAGCCCGACGAACTCGGCGAGAATGTTCTGCTTGACATTTCTGCCGGTTCTGAGAATTTTGAGATTGTAGCCGAGTCGTTCTTGCGGTGTCATGTTCATCATAACATTACCTCCATTTCCGATATGTAGCGCTTTGCGAAACCTCTCGCAAATTTCCTGTTACATACGGGATGAAAAAACTCGGTCAAATCTGACAGAATTTTTCGTTTCTTAGCGAAACCTTAGCACGCGTGACTTTTTGCTTATGTTAGGGCTCAAAAAGTCACGGTTTTCGATCAAAAACAAGGCTAATTATGCATAAAATGATATAAAATGACATATTGCCAGTTAAACATATCCAATACGAATATTGGCTCCCAGATATAAAACACTAATTTGCAATTTCTTAACAATTGCCGTGACCTTTTGATTAAGTTTAAGGTCAAAAAGTCACGCGCCCTGATATGTACCTCTCTTGTATGGACATTTGAAGAAGTACATATCAGGGCGCACACCTTGCATCAGGTTTAACGATTATAGTGAAAAACCCTGCATCCCAGTGGTTTCATGGGGATGCAGGGTTTCTCTGCTCTTTGGTATTCGTGGGCGCAGCCGCTACCGCGTACTCTTGAGCGTCTTGTGGCAGCTCGCTTCACAGTACGCGTTCACGTGGCCGCTCGTGTTCTTCTTGTTGACGAGCGTACCGTTACCGCGAACGCAGCCGCCATCGCAGGCCATGCCTTCGAGGAAATTGCCGTCAAGCTTCCCAGCCTTGGCCTTCAGCAAGGCGAGGCGGCATTCCTCCAGGCCATTCGCAACGACTGGCTTGAACGGGAAGTCCTCGCGACCGAGCTCCTTAAGCCCCTCGCGAATGGCCGCAGTCACGCCGCCACTCTGCGGGAAGCCTCTGCCGTAGCACGAAGCCCCTTGAACTTCCATCTCTGGCAGCTCGAGCAGGTGAATATCCTTGCTGTCGAACAGAGCGTATAATTCTATGAATGTAAGAACGTGGTCAACAAATTCGCACGCAATATCCTTCTTTTTCTCGTACTTCTTCGCAATGCAAGGCCCGATGAATACGATCTCAGAATCTGGGTCCTGAGCCTTAATGCGCTTCGCAGCCATGACCATCGGCGACGGCGTGCTGGAGACGTGCTCGCTGAGCGACGGGAACTCTACATTTATATATTCGACGAAAGCTGGGCAACACGACGTGAACAGAAAACCCTTCTCGAGAAGCTCATGAGTTTCCTCCCACGCGGTATCGTCCGCGCCGATTGCAACCTCGGATACACTGTCGAAGCCGAGCTCAAGAATCCCTTGGAACACCTGCCCGATCGTTCTCCCCTCGAATTGCGCCGCCACAGCAGGTGCAACGATTGCGTGAACGTGCTTTTTCTCATCTTTGAGGCTGTTGATTACACGAACGAGCGAAGAAATGTCGTTCGGCGCACCGAATGGGCACGAGTAAATACAAAGCCCGCAGACGATACACTTATCCTGGTCAATCTGCGCACTACCATCCTCGGACATGCTGATTGCCTTCACAGGGCACACATCCTCACATGGGCGAATGAGGTTTGTAATCGCGTGGTATTTGCAGGCCGCAGCGCATCTGCCGCATTCGATACAGCGCTCCTTGTCGATGTGCGCATAGCCCTTGCTGTCGATTGCAATGGCATCTCGCGGGCAAGCCTCGCGGCAATGGTGGGCGATGCATCCGCGGCACAGCCCAGTGACCTCGTGCCCCGACTTAGGACACTCATCGCATGCAATATCAACAATCTGAACCGTATCCTTGCTGCCGCGGTATTCGCCAAGGCATATGCGGATTCTCTCAGCGATAACCGCGCGATCCTTGTAAATGCAACAACGGAGCGGCGGGTCGCCTTTCTTGATTACACCATTTGCAATCTCGTTGAACGCTGAGAAAGCGTCCCTGCCAGCCCAAGTCTGACGCGCCAGCTCACGCATGACCTTGTACTTGATTTCCTCAACCTGACTCTCGAAAACTCTAACTTTCCCCATTTTTTCCTATCCTCTCCTCGCAAACGAAACTTTTTCTAAACGCATATAGAAACCTTCGCTTAAAAATTTTTCTTAAAATCTTTTGTTAAATCTATTGCAGAAGTATAGTATATCACAGATTTCAGCAAAAGCGGGACAGAATTTCACCAAAAGTGATTTCTTTGTTTAAGTTCTGCAAAAAAAACATAAATATTTCGATAAAGTGTTGTAATTTTATTTTAATGTGGTATAATCAAAGATGTAGTCAAAGTTAATTTTTTAACAAGATACAATTTTGACCCGCGGGAAATCCCAAATACAATGACTAATGGGCCGCGAAAGGGTCGGATGTAATAAGGAGGCATTTTATAATGAAAAAGATTGGTGTATTAGGAACAGGTACTATGGGCGCTGGAATCATTCAGGTGCTCGCTCAGAACGGCTATGAAGTTGTAATGAGAGCTAGAAGAGAAACTTCCGTAGAGAAGGGCCTTGCAACAGTTAAGAAGAATCTTGACAAGATGGTTGCAAAGGAAAAAATCACTGCAGCAGACGCAGAGGAAATTTTCGGCAGAATTCACGGCTCCACAGACATCAACATCATCGCTGACGCTGACCTTGTAATCGAAGCTGCAACAGAAGATATGGAAGCTAAGAAAGCTCTCTTCGCAGAACTCGACAAGCTTTGCAAGCCTGAGACTATCATCGCAACTAACACGTCTTCACTTTCGATCACTGAGATCGCAGCAGCAACTGGCAGACCTGACAAGATTATCGGAATGCACTTCTTCAACCCAGTTCCTGCAATGAAGCTCATCGAGATCATCAAGGGACTCACAACTTCCGACGAGACTAAGGAGACAATCCTTGAACTCACTGAGAAGCTTGGCAAGACTCCAGTAGAAGTTGCAGAAGCTCCTGGATTCGTTGTTAACAGAATCCTTCTTCCAATGATCAACGAAGGTATCGGCATCCTCGCTGACGGCGTTGCTGATGCAAAGGGCATCGACACAGCTATGAAGCTCGGCGCTAACCACCCAATGGGACCTCTGGAACTCGGCGACCTCATCGGACTCGATGTTTGCCTTGCTATCCTGAATGTTCTTTACACAGAATACGGCGATCCTAAGTACAGACCACACGTACTTCTGAAGAAGATGGTAAGAGCAGGCAAGCTCGGCAGAAAGACTGGCGAAGGCTTCTACGTATACAACAAATAAGATCGTTATCTATGGAGAGCGCACCGAAGTGGACACACGCGGGATACGCTCCCAGCAAAACAGATGCGTACATCAGCGCTCGAAGTAGCGTTGGTTTTAGAAGGGCTCCCTGGCCACCCGGCTGGGAGCCCTTTTTACGTAACAAAATTGAAAAAATCGTCGCGGCGGGCAAAAAAATGCTTGCAATCGCGAGGGTTTGGTTATATACTATTGTAGCACGATTGCGTGCACGGGCGCAGGATGGGAATCCGTCCGGGACCCGAAACTAATATATTTAGTATATCGAAAACGATTCGTTTGAATCCGAGTAGACAAAG
>CAVEOR010000102.1:0-4725 GCA_963617285.1 Anaerovoracaceae bacterium
TCTAACTCTTTACTCGTCATGCGTTTAAGCGCGCTCGGAAAGTCATATTCAATTAAGTTATATTTTATCTTCTCACTCATCAACTTCTCTATTTATCGAAATCTATCCCTAATTCGTAAACCGCTAGTGGAACTCCACTCTCCACTCTCAACACTTCACTCGCAATTAGCAAATTTTCCTTTCTAATTTCTCATTGCTACTTGCTAATTGCTATTTGCGTCTGTCCTTCAAATCAAGAACCAAATCCCTGAAGAATTCAGCGTTATCATAATAATCCGCAATCGCCTCAACAGCTTCTTCTGTAAGCTCGTCGAGCCTCTTCTTTGCGGCATCCAGCCCGTTAATGCTCGGATAAGTCGTCTTGTGCTGCTTCTGGTCTACGCCAATGTTCTTGCCGAGCTCTTCCTGAGTACCAACAACGTCGAGAATGTCGTCTGTAATCTGGTAAGCAAGCCCGAGGCACTCAGCATATCTGCCGAGCTGCGTAAGCATGTCGGAGTCTGGATTTCCAAGGTAAAGTCCCGCCATAATCGCCGACTTAATCAGCGCGCCAGTCTTGTTTGCGTGGATGTACTCAAGCATCTCGCTCGAGCAATCGTTGGTCTCCGCCTCTATGTCAGAAACCTGGCCTGCGACCATGCCCTTGCAACCCGCGCCCTTTGCAATCTCGTAGGTCGCGTTGATTCTCTTGCGGAGTTTCTCTGGCTCGTCGAAGTAGAGCATCATATCCTTGCTGATGGCCTCGAACGCCGTCGTCAGCAGTCCGTCGCCCGCCAGAATCGCAATCGCATCGCCGTAAATCTTGTGGTTCGTCGGCAAGCCGCGTCTGAGGTCGTCATTATCCATCGCCGGAAGATCGTCGTGGATGAGCGAATAAGTATGGATATATTCGAGAGCACATGCGTAAGGAACAGCCTCTCTGATGTCGCCGCCCGCGAATTCGCAAGCCGCCAGCAGCAGAACTGGCCTGATTCTCTTGCCTCCCGCCGTCAAACTGTACTTCATCGACTCGTACAGCGAAATGCTCTTATTATCTATATTCGGTATGAAATCCAACAGATGCTCGTTTATAATTTCCTTGTAATCTTGGTAACTTCTTTCCATAAGTCAAAACCTCCATATTTACTCAGAATAAATCTCTATCTTCTGCTTGGCGGAGCTTAAAATCTCCTCGCAAGCTTTGTAACACTTGATTCCCTCTTCGTAGCACTTCACCGCTTCGTCGAGGCTCGTCCGCTCGTCACGAATTTTCTCGGACATCTGCTCCAATTTTTTCATAGATTCTTCGAATGTCATACTCACACCTCATCATTCAGAAAACTTTTCATCAACAAAATTTCCCATCAAGCAAAATTTTCCTCGGTCGCACACACTTTGACCGTGCCGTCCTTCAGGCGAACCAAATACTCAGAACCAGCTGATACCGCTGAAACCGAGCTGATTACGCCGCCATTCATATCCTGCATGAGCGAATAGCCCTTGCCTACGCCGCCATTCATATCCTGCATGAGCGAATATCCCTTGCCGAGGATATTCGTCGGATTGTTCTCTTCCAAGATCAAACTATATTTCTCCAGCCTATGCTCGGCGCTCGCCATGATGTTCCGCAGCGCATTTTGCATCGACATGAGGTAGTTACTCGCCGTAAGCTCATCAAGCTTGATTTTGCCGTTCATCTCCGAGACAAGGTTGTTCTTGAACATTTCGACCTTGGTTCGAAGCTCGGCCATGTCTGGCACCGCCATCTCAGCAGCCGCTGTAGGCGTCTCAGCGCGCCTGTCAGCCACGAAATCGGCAATCGTGAAGTCAATCTCGTGCCCCACTGCCGAAATCACCGGAATCTTGCACCGATAAATCGCCCGAGCGACGATTTCCTCGTTGAACGCCGCAAGGTCCTCGGCCGCGCCGCCGCCTCTGCCGACAATCAAAGTATCAATATCATCAAAATTATCGCTGATCACATCGAGCATTCCCGCGATATCCGCAGCCGCTCCTGCGCCCTGCACGAGCACCGGGAAAATCATGATATCCACGAGGCTTGTTCTGCTCTTGATAATCTTCAGAATGTCTTGAAGCGCAGCGCCTGTCTCGGATGTCACGATTCCGATTTTCTTCGGAAAACGCGGAATCGGCTTCTTGTGCTCTGGAGCAAAAAGGCCTTCAGCATCCAACTTTTTCTTGAGTATCTCAAAGGCTGATGCGAGTTCGCCCGCTCCGCAGTCCTCAACGCTTCTGATGAAAAGCGTGTATGTTCCGCCTTTCTTGTAGACGTTGATATAGCCATTTATGATGATCTTCATCCCGTCTTCTAATTCGACCTTGGATGTCTTCACATAGCTCGCTGGGAAGAAGCAATTTACCTTGCTGGTTTCGTCTTTGATTGAGAAATACACGTGTCCCGTGCTGTGATACTTCAGGTTGGTGATTTCGCCTGTGACTCTAATGTTGCCGAGCAGCGGATCCGTCGTCAGCACGCGGCTGATGTATTCGTTCAGTTGTGTTACGCTGACGGGCTTTAGAGCCATATCTTCCTACCTCCGAGTAAAGCCGTTCCGATCGCGTTGTCCGCCGAAAGCTGCGGCTTGCCGAACACGACGTTCACGTCCTTATACATGTGCTCCGACAGATAACTTCTCATGAACTGGCTGCAGGAAACGCCGCCCGCATAGATGAAGTTATTGATGTTGTATTTATTGGAAAGTTGCAGAGTCATATCCGCAATTGATTTGCAAAGTTTCTCGAAAAGCTCGCAGATGAGCTCTTCCTGTGGGCATTCTTCAATGATGCGCTGGCATTGCGTCTCGATTCCCGAGAGGTTCACATAGCCGTCTTTCACCTTGATCTCCGTCAAGCGATTTCTGTGGCCAGAAGCGGACTTTGCTATTCCGTCGAGTGCCTCACCGCAAGGAAAATCAAAGCCGAGAGTAACTCCGACTCTGTCGAGAACCTGACCATAGGCGATGTCCTTAGACCCGCCCACTATCTCTATATGTCCGCTCTCATCAAGGAGCAAAGCCTCCGTCGTGCCTCCGCTGAAGTGGAAGCAGATGAGCGGCGCTACATCCTTGAACTCAGTATAATGTCTAATCGCCTCGATGTGCCCTTCCTGATGCGAAAACTGCTGAAGAGGAAGGCCGAGCGTTGCCGCTATCGCCCTCGCATATCCGAGTCCCGCTGTAAAAACTGGCATGTATGAGCCTTCGACAGGACGCGGCCTAGACGAAACGGAAACAGCACCAATGTGATTTCTTATGTTCTCATCCGAAAAAGCCGCCTCAACGGCTTCTGGGAGCTTCTGCACGTGCTGGAAGAACGCATCCGACTGCCTCAGCCCGCGCTCGCCATGCTTAACACTGAGAAACTCCTGATAGTTATACAGCACCTCGCCCTCGCAGTCCACAACCGCCAGCGAAGTCTTGTAATTGCTAGTATCAATCCCCAACGAAAAAAGTTTACTCTCCATTCCAATTCCCCTCTTTGAATTCCACTCTTCACACTCCAAACTCCACTCTTGAATCAAGGCACCGAGATGACTATTCACCTTGATTCTTAAGGATTTTGCCGAGGATCGCATTGATGAACTTCGCCGACTGATCGGTTCCGTATGTCTTGCCCAGTTCCACCGCCTCGTTAACTGCCACAGCGTTTGGAACATCTTCGCAATACAAAATCTCAGCCACCGCAACCCTACTGATTGCAAGATCCGGCTTAGCCATTCTGCTCGTCGGCCAGCCCTCGCTAGCTGAATTTATCGCCTCGTCAATTGCCTCAATATTCGTAAGCAAACTGTCAAATACCGTGTTCACGTATTCCGACTGCCCGCCAAACCTATGACCCTTCAGATACTGGTCTCTATGCTCAGCGTCGAGTTCCTTCTGCGCATCCATCTGGAAAACGGTCTGCATCAGGAAAACCCTCGCATCCTTTCTCGTCATCTTAACAACCTGCTGTTTTTCTCTTGCCTCTTCCCTGTTCATTTCAAAAACGCCTTTCTACTAAATTACCTACCTACGCCCTGCACGTGTATATTTATCGCATTAAGCTCAATCTCCGTAATCTTGCTGACGGAAGCCTTGACCGCGTTCTGGATGTCCCAAGCGAGCTGCGGGATCTTCACCCCGAAGTCCACGATCACGAAAACATCAATCGTAAGACCGTCATCACCGACATTGACCTTAACTCCAGAATTCTCCGTGTCCTTGTTATAAAGCATCTTGCTGAGGTTGTCCGTGAAGCTGTCGCTCAGCCTCGCAACGCCAGGCACGTCGAGCACCGCCTTCACGGCAGTCTTGCAAACTATCTCTTCTGAAATTTTATTAAAGACCTGTTTATCGTTACTTCCCGCCATTTAATCATACCTCAAAACCATTCTATCACAAACACCACTCATTTACAATAAAAAACTCACCTGAACCACCCGCTTCCCGCAATAAATCCTCCATAATATTCCCCACAAATTTGCAATAAAAAAGACCGACAATTCAGTCGGTCTCTTTCGTTCTGATCCGTTATACCCAATTCCCCTTCTGTGACTTTATTACAAAGTTCCACAAGCGGAGAAAACAAGCATAATAAACGAGATTAAAGCTAATGGCAATAAATTTTTCATTTCAAATTCCTCCTTGTGTATGTAGATTTTTATATTTGCGGGCCGTTCATGACCCTTACATAATATACTCAAACCACACGCCACAAAAGTTACACGAAACAAAAATAATTTATCTG
>CAVEOR010000103.1:0-4686 GCA_963617285.1 Anaerovoracaceae bacterium
GCCTCAGCGTTATCCCACTCAGCGATAATCTCAGGGATTACCTTGTAGAGGTCGCCAACGATTGCATAGTCAGCAACTTCCATGATAGGAGCGTCTGGGTCCTTATTGATAGCTACGATGCACTTGGAAGTCTGCATACCAGCAAGGTGCTGAATAGCGCCGGAGATACCACATGCAAAGTAGATTTCTGGCTTAACTGTAGTACCAGTCTGGCCAACCTGGTGGGAGTGATCGATCCAACCAGCATCAACAGCTGCTCTGGAGGAACCAACTACGCCGCCAACCTTGTCAGCAAACTTCTGGATGAGTTCGAAACCGGAAGCATCGCCAAGACCACGTCCGCCGGAGCAGATGATCTTCGCATCTGTAAGGGAAACCATTTCCTTAGCAGACTTAACGATATCCTTGATGTCGATTCTGATGTCGCTTGCCTTGATGTCAGGTGTAACGTTAACGATTTCACCTGTAGCTCCAACCTGTCTCTCCTGCTTCTGCATTACGCCAGGACGAACTGTGGACATCTGCGGTCTAGTCTTAGGGCAGATGATAGTAGCCATGAGGTTACCACCGAATGCTGGACGAGTCTGCTTGATTCCAGTTGAAGGGTCGTTAGGGTCAAGTGTGGAAGTATCGAGTGTAGTGTTAGCCTTTGCGAACTCGATGTACTTGGAAACCTTAACGTCAAGGTGAGTACAGTCAGCTGTAAGACCAGTGTTGCATCTTGCAGCAATACGAGGAGCAAAGTCACGACCGATATGAGTAGCACCGTAGAGAACGATCTCTGGCTTGTAAGTGTCGATGAGCTGCTTCATAACCTTTGTGTAACCATCAGTTGTGAAGTTCTCGAGAAGCTTATCCTGTACGAGGTAAACCTTCTCAGCACCATATTCGAAGCATTCCTGTGCAAGGTGGTCGATGTTGTTACCGATCAAAACTGCGCAGATCTGAGTGTCTTCGCTGATGTCCTTAGCGAGCTTCTTGCCTTCGCCGAGAAGTTCAAGAGCAACGTTCTGAATCTTGCCCTGTCTCTGTTCTGCGAATACCCAAATGTGCTTGTAAGCGGAAAGGTCAACCTTTTCTGCTTCTGGAGCAGCTTCGATAGCATCAAAGTGACATTTAGGAAGACAAGCGTTACAGTTTGTGCACTTACCCTCGTCTACGATAGCGAGTTTGTTCTCAACCTTAAGAGCGTCGAACGGGCAAGCCTTTACGCAAAGACCGCAGCCTTTACATTTATCATTTAAAATCTTAATTGCCATTTTGTATTTCCTCCTCCTATTAGATTATGTGCTTACCCTTGAGCTGGATAAGTAAATTCTTTGCTTGTTCGTTTTCAGTGTCACCAGCAATAACCTGGCCAGGAGCCTTAGGAGCTGGAGTGAATGATCTGAATACGTTTGTAGGGGAAGCTTCAAGACCTACCTTGTTGAGGTCTACTTCGATGTCCTTAGCGTTCCAAACTTTGATGTCCTTTGCGCCAAAGATTCCGCTCATGCTCATGTATCTTGGGTCGTTGAGTTCCTTGATAGCTGTCAGCATGCATGGAGTCTGGATACCGATGAGTTCATAACCATCTTCGAGCTGTCTCTTAACTGTGATGTGCTTGAGGTCGTCTTCGATCTTGAACTCTTCAACATATGTAACCTGTGGAAGGTCTAACTTTTCTGCGATTTGTGGACCAACCTGAGCTGTGTCTCCGTCGATAGCCTGACGTCCAGCAAAGATGAGGTCTGCAGGGCCGTTTTCCTTTTCCCATTTCTTGATAGCAGCTTCCAGTGTGTTGGAAGTAGCCCATGTATCGGAACCGCCGACTGCTCTGTCGGAGATAAGGATACCTTCGTCTGCACCCTTAGCGATACATTCGAAAAGAAGATCCTGTGCCTGTGGAGGTCCCATGGAGATAACTGTAACAGTTACGTCCTTATATTTGTCTTTAATCTTAAGAGCTTCTTCGAGAGCGTTGTCGTCATCGTGGTTAAGGATTGATGGAACACCGTCTCTGATTAATGTTCCTGTTTTAGGGTTAATTTTGATAACATTTGTATCAGGAACTTGCTTTGCGCATACGATAATCTTAAATGCCATTTCTTTCTCCTCCTACCTTATTTCTTGAAAATCTTCGCTGCGATTACCATTCTCTGAGCTTCGGAAGTACCTTCGTAGATCTCAGTAATCTTAGCGTCTCTCATCATTCTCTCTACTGGATAATCCTTAGTGTATCCATAACCGCCGTGGTACTGTACGCACTTAGTTGTTACAGCCATTGCAGTCTCTGCAGCGTAAAGCTTAGCCATTGCAGCAGCTTCGCTGTATGGAAGGTGCTTATCCTTGAGGTCAGCAGCTCTGTAAATGAGGAGTCTAGCAGCTTCGATTCTTGTCTTAAGGTCAGCCATTTCGAACTGAAGTGCCTGGAACTGGGAAAGCTTCTTGCCGAACTGCTTTCTTGCCTGCATGTATTCAACTGTTACGTCGAATGCGCCCTGAGCGATACCAAGAGCCTGGGAAGCGATACCGATACGACCACCGTCAAGTGTGCTAAGAGCTACCTTGAAGCCGCCGCCGATGTCACCAAGAAGTCTGTCTTCTGGAATTGCACAGTTCTGGAAAATAAGTTCTGTAGTTGAAGATGCGCAGATACCCATCTTGTCTTCTGTCTTACCGATTGAGAAGCCTTCGTCACCCTTTTCTACGATGAAAGCAGTGATTCCGTGGTTGCCCTTCTTCTTATCAGTCATAGCCATTACTACGAATGTATCAGCATATCCACCGTTTGTGATGAATACCTTAGCGCCGTTGAGGATCCACTTGCCATCAACGAGCTCTGCTCTTGTCTGCTGTCCGGATGCGTCTGTACCTGCGTTAGGTTCAGTAAGACCGAAAGCACCAAGCTTCTTGCCGGAAAGAAGGTCTGGGAGATATTTCATCTTCTGCTCTTCTGTACCATAGTTGAAGATTGGCCAGCAGCAAAGTGAAGTATGAGCTGAGCAGATAACGCCTGTAGATGCGCAAACTCTGGATAATTCTTCTACTGTGATAGCGTAGGAGATGTGGTCTCCACCAGCTCCGCCGTACTGTGTAGGGAACGGGATTCCCAACATGCCATACTTAGCCATTTTTTCTACTGTCTCAACTGGGAATCTGTGTTCCTTGTCGATGTCAGCAGCTAAAGGTTCAACTTCGTTAGTGGCAAATTCTCTTACCATTTTTCTTACGAATTCTTGTTCCTTCGTCAGTTGAAAGTTCATTCTAAATGCCTCCTTAGATTATTAATAACGGTCCTTCTTTTAGGATAAAATCTGGACCTGTTTTTAACTTGTTATCCCCATGTTAAAAGCATAACAACATACACCTCTATTAAAACACTTTTTCGTCAATCTTGCAAGTACATTTTGCGTTTTTTCATATTAAATTCAAATAAAATTTTCGCAGCAGGCAGTAAGCGAACCGATAGCGCATCACTCCGCCCACACATTGTCTATTTCCTGTTCAAAAAGTGGTTCAATAAAATCGAAAAAGCGAATTACTCCGGTCTGATATTGACGATTTCCTGTGCCGCGATTGCCGCCTCGATGAGCGCCTCGCAATCGAGCTTGCTCTCGGACTCGAGAATTCTCTCAAGCTTCGGCTTCGTTGTCGGATGCTTCGGCAGGAATACCGTGCAGCAATCCTCGTAAGGCTGAATCGAAGTCTCGAACGTGCCGATTTCCTCAGCTTTTGCCATGATGTCGACCTTGTCCATAGCGATGAGCGGCCTCATAACCGGAAGGCTTACGCTCGCGTCGGTTACAACCAGTGCCTCTGCGGTCTGGCTCGCTACCTGGCCGAGGTTTTCGCCCGTGATGAGCATCTGACAGCCATTGTCCTTAGCGATGCGCTCAGCGATTCGCATCATGAATCTGCGAACGAGAATCGTCGTCTCCTCTTCAGGGCAGTTCGTAACGATTGCCTCCTGAATTGGCAGCAGGTTGATTACGTGCATCTTGAATCTGCCGCAATATGTGGAGACGATTCTCGCGAGATCTTCGACCTTCTCTTGGGCGCGCTGGCTCGTGTACGGATATGAATGGAAGTGCACCGCCTCGATGAGCATGCCGCGCTTCGCCATCATCCATGTTGCGACTGGGCTGTCAATGCCGCCCGAGAGCAGAGTCAGGCCCTTGCCGTTGGTGCCTAGCGGAAGTCCGCCGAATCCTGGAATCTTGCCTTCATATATGTATGACCTGTCGTGGCGAACGTCCACGTGCAGAAGGACGTCTGGATTATGAACGTCGACCTTGAGAACCTTGCAGCCGATGAGGACCTTCGCGCCGATTATGCGTCCGATCTCCGGGGACTTGACCGGGAAGTTCTTGTCCGCGCGCTTTGCCTCGACCTTGAATGTCTTGATTCCGCGCTCCTCGATGAGGTCGAGCATGTATTTAACTGCCTCTACGCCGATTGCGTCGAGCTCGGATGGGGCTTCGACAGCCTTGCTGATGGACGCAACGCCGAAGACCTTCGAGATCTCCTTGATAATAGCCTGGATGTCGAGGGACTTGTCCGCCCTCACGAAAATCAGGCCCTCGCTTCTGCTCACGTCTACGCCTGGGAATGCCTTGAGGTTGCCCTTGATTCTGCCGACGAGCATCCGCTCGAAATACGGTTTATTCATGCCCTTCAGTGCGACCTCGCCGCAGCGGACAATCA
>CAVEOR010000104.1:0-4686 GCA_963617285.1 Anaerovoracaceae bacterium
ATTTTTTATAGAAAATTTGAAGTAGTTTGAATTTGAAATAGATTGAGAGATTTTATTATGGAAAGAAATTTGATGGGCGAATATGACGTTATCGTCGTCGGCGCAGGGCACGCTGGGTGCGAGGCTGCGCTTGCGGCGGCGAGAATGGGCAAGAAGACGCTTATGTTTTCGATAAATCTGGAGGCGGTGGCGATGATGCCTTGCAATCCGTCGATTGGCGGAACCGGCAAGGGTCACCTCGTGCGCGAGATAGATGCGCTCGGCGGGGAGATGGGCATCAATATCGACAAGACGTTCATCCAGAGCAAGATGCTGAACACGGCGAAGGGACCGGCGGTTCACTCGCTCCGTGCGCAGGCCGACAAGAACAAATATCACCTTGAGATGAAGAAGACCATCGAGCGCGAGCCGAACCTCGACATGAAGCAGGGCGAAGTTACCGACATCATTGTAGAGGATGGCAAGGTTTGCGGTGTCGAGACGAAGACGCATTCGTATTATACGGCGAAGGCGGTCGTGCTCGCGACGGGAACTTTCTTACGCGGCAAGATTTTCATCGGGGACAGTGCGTTCTCCAGCGGTCCGAACGGCCTGGCTCCTTCGAACGAGCTTGCGGATAACCTGAAGGCGCACGGCATGAAGCTCAGGAGGTTTAAGACGGGTACGCCTGCGCGCTGCCTCGGCTCGAGCCTCGACTACGAGAAGATGATTCCGCAGCACGGCGACGAGAAGATCGTGCCTTTCTCGTTTATGAACGACGAGATAGGGGAGAATCGCGCTCTATGCTGGCTGACATATACGAACGCGGAGACGCATAGAATTATCCGCGAGAATTTCCATCGCTCGGCACTCTTCGGTGGGCAGATCGAGGGTATCGGTCCGCGCTACTGTCCTTCGATTGAGGACAAGGTAAATCGCTTCGCGGACAAGGAGCGCCACCAGACGTTCATTGAACCGGAGGGCCTCGACACCGACGAGATGTATATCCAGGGCATGTCGTCGAGCTTGCCGGAGGATGTTCAGTATGCCTTCTATCGGACGATACCTGGATTGGAAAATATTAGAATCGTCAGACCTGCCTATGCTATCGAGTACGACTGCATCGACCCGCAGGATTTGAAATTAAATTTGGAATATCGGTTCATCGAGAATCTATTCTGCGCGGGACAGTTTAACGGCAGCTCCGGTTACGAGGAAGCGGCGGCACAGGGTCTGATGGCAGGAATTAACGCTGCACTCAAGATTTCCCAAAAAGAACCATTTGTTCTCGGAAGAAACGAGGCTTATATTGGCGTTCTAATCGACGATTTAGTGACTAAAGGTACTAATGAACCTTACAGAATTATGACCAGCAGAGCGGAATATAGGCTGCTTCTGAGGCAAGACAACGCAGATTTGCGTTTGACGGAGAAATCTTACAGGATTGGACTTGCAACCAAGGAAAGATATGACAGATATCTTGCGGCGAAGGAAAACGTCGAGAAAGAGATGACTCGTCTCTCAGAAAAGACGGTTGCTCCGAAGGAAGTAAACGAATTTTTGGTTAAGCATGGAACGTCGGAGGTCGACGGGAGAATTTCGCTTGCGGAACTTCTCAAGAGACCGCAGCTTACATATGATGACCTTGCGGAAATCGATGACGAGACCAGGCCGAATCTCTCCTACCATGAGATTACGCAGCTCGAAGTTCAGATCAAGTACGAGGGCTATATCCAGAAACAGCTCCGCCAGGTCGAGAGATATAAGAAGTTAGAGAACAAGAAGCTGGACGAGGATTTCGATTACTCGGCAGTTGAGGGACTTCGAATCGAGGCTGTTCAGAAGTTAGATAAGATTAGGCCGCTGACGATGGGGCAGGCATCCAGAATTTCTGGAGTATCCCCTGCCGACATCAACGTTCTCATGGTTTACCTTGAGAAGAAAAGGCGGAGTAAAGAATAGAATTAGAAGTAGAAAAGACTTGAATTTTCAATGTTTTCGACGAGATGGAAGGCGAGAGATAAGTGATAGATTTACGTGATGCGATAAACGCTCTTGGGATGGAGTGCTCGGATAAGCAGCTTAGCCAGCTAACGAGCTATATGAAAGGTGTGCTCGAATGGAACGAAAAGGTGAACCTGACTCGGATAACCGAGCCGGACGAGTTCATAGTCAAGCACTACCTTGATTGCCTCGTGTGCTGCCAGTTCCCTGAGTATGAACAGGCACAGAGTATTATAGATGTAGGAACTGGCGCTGGATTCCCTGGGATTCCGCTCGCGATCATGTCGCCAGAGAAGAAGCTCGTGCTCATGGATTCGCTCGCAAAGAGGCTCAGAATTATCGACGAGCTCTGCGCAGAGTGCGGAATCCAGAACGTGACAACGGTCCACGCTCGGGCCGAGGAACTCGCTAGGAACAAGGCACATAGAGAGAAGTATGACCTCTGCGTTTCGAGAGCGGTTGCGAACATGTCGACGCTTTCGGAATACTGCCTGCCGTTTATCAAGCAGGGCGGTTACCTCATGGCATACAAGGGCCAAGAGGCGGAGACGGAGGCGCATGATGCCGCTCGCGCAGTGAAAATGCTGGGCGGGAAAGTACTGGAAATCCGTGATGCTAAGTTAGATGCATACGAAATTTCACATAGTATTATAATAGTAGAAAAGATTTCGCAGACGCCACCGAAGTATCCGCGTAAGGCCGGAACGCCGAGCAAGGAGCCGCTTTAAGTGGCGGAATGTTTCACGTGAAACATTCCGAACAGTTCAAGAAAAGCAGATTTTGTTTGGCCAAAGCGGATTTAAGTTAATAAGTTGCAAAAATATTCGATGTTTCACGTGAAACATCGAATATTTTTATCTAAAAGTATAGCAAAATTTTTCGAAGTATAGTATAATCGAAAAGGAGCAGGAAATATGCTCCGCGAGAAAAATTTTATTAAAAGATGGATGAAAATTTTATAAGGCAGCGATAGTAGGTCTGCTTAGCAAGGAGGAATTATTTTGGGTAAGGCGATAGCAATTTTTAATCAGAAGGGCGGAGTTGGTAAGACAACGACCAACATCAACCTCGCTGCTTGTCTGGCGAATAGGGGCAAGAGAGTTCTGATACTCGACATTGACCCGCAGGGGAACACCACGAGCGGCATCGGTGTAACGAAGAGAAATCTGAAGAACACGATTTACAATATCCTGATTGACAAGGATTATGATCCGAGAAAGGCGATTCTCAAGACGAGCGTTAAGAACCTGTACTTAATCCCCGCAAGCGTTGATTTAGCTGGGGCTGAGGTCGAACTCGTTAGCATGGAAGGACGCGAAAGTGCTCTGAAATACGGACTCGACAAGGTTAGAGATGACTACGATTATATCTTCATAGATTGCCCACCATCACTCGGGCTTCTGACGATTAACTCGCTGGCCGCAGTAGACAGCGTGCTCGTTCCAATTCAGTGCGAATTCTACGCACTCGAGGGTGTGAGCCAGCTCGTCAGCACAATCGACCTCGTGAAGAAGAGCCTCAATCCGAAGCTGGAGATTCAAGGCGTAATCCTGAGCATGTTCGATGGAAGAACGAACCTTTCTATTCAGGTTGTTCAGGAAGTTAAGAAGTATTTCGGGAACAAGGTTTATTCGACCGTAATTCCGAGAAACGTTAGACTGGCAGAGGCGCCGAGCTACGGAATGCCTATCACAGAATATGATCCGAAATCGAAGGGAGCGGAAGCTTACGGAGATTTCGCAGATGAATTCTTAGAGCTGGAGGAAGAATAATGGCTGCACCGAAAAAAGGAGGACTCGGAAGAGGGCTCGGAGCGCTCATTGCAGATGCGGCGCCTGTTGAGATTAACCCGACTCCCGCAGTGAAAGAAGAGAAGGCAGAGGCAGGCGACAGAGTTAGATACATCAAGACCTTTGATATCATGCCGAATGAGAACCAGCCGAGAAAGACCTTCGACGAAGATAAGATACAGGACCTTGCGAATTCAATCTTGGAACACGGCGTAATTCAGCCGATCGTTCTCAGAGAAAAGGGCAAGGGCTATGAAATAGTAGCAGGCGAGCGCCGCTGGAGAGCTGCCATTAAGGCAGGCCTCACGGAAGTACCATGCCTCATTAGAGAGCTCGACGACGAGCAGAACATGCTCATTGCGATCATAGAGAACATGCAGAGAGAAGACCTCAACCCTATCGAAGAGGCAGAGGGACTTAACCGCATGGTATCCGTATATGGCATGACGCAGGAGCAGGTTTCCAAGAGCGTCGGCAAGAGCCGCCCGTACATCACGAACTCGCTCAGATTGCTGAAACTTCCAGATTATGTAAAGTCGCTCGTATCGGAGGGTAAGCTTTCCGCTGCACACGGAAGGACTGTAATTACGATAGAAGACGAGGATGCTAGGAAGAAGCTTTGCGACAAGATAGTAAAGGATGGTCTCTCCGTAAGAGAAACCGAGAAGTTGGCCGCGGAGATTGGCAAGCCGAGGAAGAAGCCGGCCAAGAAGACGAAGAACGCGAACGTTGCCAAGGTCGAGCGCGAACTCAAGGATGTTCTCGGCACGAAGGTAAACATCAACCAGAACGGCAGCAAAGGCAAGATAGAAATAGAGTATTTCAGCAAGGACGAGCTCGAACGCCTCCTGGACATGCTGAAATCACTGAGAAAATAGAACCACGATAAAAAAAGTCATTTTTTCTGATGGAT
>CAVEOR010000105.1:0-4599 GCA_963617285.1 Anaerovoracaceae bacterium
AAGTACAGGTTCGTCGTCAGGTACTCTGGGTCGCAGGTTACGTCGATGCCGAGGCTTCTGAGAACCTGCTCGTCTCTTTCGCTGAGGATAGCTGTGCAGTGAGCCTTGCATCCCTTGAGCTGCTCGAGCATCTTGACCGCCTTGTCAGCACAGGAGTTGTTCTCCGCGGAAATCGAAAGAGCCGTGAGGATTTCCTCGACGTTGAGGCTCGTTCTGTCGTGATGCAGAACCTCGCCCTTCAGCTGCTGAATGTTGCTGAAGATATTAGGCGAGATAACATATAAGTCATCTGGGATCCCCGCAATCTTCTTGACTGCATTGAGGATTGCGGCGCCCGCAGCCACCATCCTGTGGCTGCTGCGGCCGGTAACGATGCTTCCGTCTGGCATCTCGATGGCCATAACAACGACGTTGATGTACTTTTTGTTAGAATTTCGCTTTGCTTCTGCGTACTCGCGAGCCGGAATTACAGGCTTCCTGTCTTCTACGCTCGCTCCGACTTCCTTCATCAGAAGCTCGGAACGCTCGAGCGCCGCCTCGCCGATCTTGCCCTTCTTATAGTCAACCTCCGCGATCATGTAGCGGCGGATGATTTCCTGAATCGAAGCCTCCTTGCAGGCCTCGTCGTCCGTGATGCAGAAGCCCGCACGGTTTACGCCCATATCTGTCGGCGACTGATACTCAGCCTCGCCAGTGATTTTCTCAATGATTCTCTTGACAACCGGGAAGACCTCGAGGTCGCGGTTGTAGTTAACAGCCTTTACGCCGTAAGCCTCCAGATGGTACGAGTCTATCATGTTAACGTCTCTAAGGTCAGCAGTTGCAGCCTCGTATGCGATATTAACAGGGTGCTTGAGCGGAATGCTCCAAATCGGGAATGTCTCGAACTTCGCATAGCGAACCTTCGTCCCACGCTTGTACTCGTGGTACAGCTGCGACAGGCATGTTGCGAGCTTCCCGCTACCGCCGCCCGGGCCGGTTACAACGACCAGCGGCTTCGTAACTTCGATGTATGGGTTTGCCCCGTAGCCTTCCTCGCTTACGATTGTCTCAACATCCGTCGGGTAACCCTTTGTGTAATAATGCTTATAGGTTTTGATGTCTCTTCTCTCTAATTTGTTGATGAACATGTTGACAGCCGGCGCGTCCTCATAGCGAGTTACGACAACGCTGTTGATCTTCAGATCGTGCTTGCGGAAAATGTCAATGAGTCTCAGAACCTCTAGGTCATACGTGATTCCGAAATCCTGTCTCGTCTTGCTGTTGATGATATCACCCGAGTAAATACAGATGATAATCTCCGCCTGGTCCTTCATGCGCTGCAAAAGCTTAATCTTCGCGTTCTCGTCGAAGCCCGGGAGCACCCTCATCGCATGCTTGTCATGCACGAGCTTGCCGCCGAACTCCAGGTACAGCCTCTCGCTATTGCCCGCATTTATCCTTTCCAATATATACTTGGATTGCTCCTCGATATATTTGTCTGCATCAAAACCTATTTTTTGCATTCTACTTCACCTCGTCCTTCATTTCGTTTTGCCTACATATATATACAGGTTGCCAATGCCCTATCAGGCACTTCGCACCCGCATTTTTCTGTCATTACATTATATCTATGGTCAGCTGGTTCTTGCCCTCGGCATAGCCCTCCATGCTCACGTCGTAGTTGATGTTGATCTGGCCGCTGCCCGTCTCGGAGTCGAGCCCGTTCTCAACCATGCTGGTGAGCACCTCGATACCCATCTCCCCGAAAGGCGTCTCGTAATTGCTGCTGAACCGCTTGCCCTTCTCGAAATAGAGCTCCGTTCTCGCCTCGCCGCCGACCCTGCGCATCTTCACGGTGTCGTCCTTGACCCTGAGCATGGTCTTGCCCATTGGCATCCCGGAAACGCCGCTCTCGTCGTAGATGACATAAGCCGCCCCGCTACGGAAATAAAGCTTCCCGTCCGTCACGAACTCCATCTGCTCCATTTCCTGATTGTCGAAAAACTGCTTACCTATTATTTTTAGCGTTATATCTCTCATAGCCTAATTCGATTATCCTTTCGATCGTGTCCTGATACTTCACGCCCGCTGCCTCCCAAAGCTTCGGGAACATGCTGATTTTCGTGAATCCAGGAATCGTGTTTATCTCATTCAAGTAAACCTTGCCGCTGTCTTTATCGATAAAAAAGTCTACCCTCGCGAATCCTTCTCCGTCGATGGCCGAATAAGCTTTCACGGCATATTCGCGGATCAGGCGGCTCGTCTCTTCAGAAATCTCCGCTGGGATGCAGAGCTTCGAAGCCCCGTCGTCCAGATACTTCGCCTTGTAATCGTAGAACTCCTCGGATGGCAGGATTTCGCCAACAACCGCCGCCTGCGGGTCCTCGTTTCCGAGGATAGCCGTCTCAAGCTCCCTGCAGTTGACATTTTCCTCGACGATGACGCGCTTGTCATAGCCGAATGCAAGGTCGAGAGCCGCAACTAACTCCTCGCGATTGTGAGCCTTGCTGATTCCAACGCTCGAGCCGAGGTTCGCAGGTTTAACAAAGTTCGGATAGCCGAGAGCCTCTTCAACCTTCGCGATAGCCGCCTCAGCGTCCTGCTCATATTCATTTCTGAACAACCCCACATGCTTGCAAACCGGCAGTCCATTATTGATGAAAACATCTCTCGCCAGAAGTTTATCCATCGCAACGGCAGAGGCAAGCACGCCGCAGCCGCCGTAAGGAATGTCCATCGTCTCGAAGAACCCCTGGAGCTTGCCGTCCTCGCAGTTCGGGCCGTGTATAATCGGAAGCGCGAAGTCGATAGTTTTCTTGATGTCGCCGGGGTTGAACTGTGAGGCAGCCGCTTCCCAGCTTCCGTCCTCAATTGCATCCGCGGCATCCGCGATTGAATTCTCGCCACCATCAAATATCTTCCACTCGCCGTTCTTCGTGATTCCGAGGAATACGAGTTCGTACTTATCCTTATTCACGGCTCTGATTACAGATGCCGCCGACTGAAGCGAAACTTCGTGTTCGCCAGATTTGCCACCAAATATTATACCAAGTTTAATTTTATTTTCCATAGTTATTTTCTCTTCGTCATGATTTTTTTCGATAAATTTTTTCGCTTACATTCTTACCCACAATTCGGGCGTTTTCCCCACACATTTCGCAGCCTATTTCGTGGCCTCCAGAATTTTCTCGAGGTGAGCCTTGTCGAAATAGTATTTCTTGCAGCAGAACTGGCACACGAGCTCAGCCTCGCCGTCTTCTTCGATAATCTCCGTCAGGTCGTCGCGACCGATTGTCATGAGAACCTGCTCGAGCCTCTCCTCGCTGCAGTCGCAATTCCAGCGCATGTCCTTAAACTCCAGCGTCTCGACCTGGAAGTCCTCCGGCATCTGCCCGAAGATCCTATCCATCATTCCCTGCAGAACGCCTTCTTCCGTCTTGCCTGCGCCCGCTGAAACCGCCTCTTCAACCAAGGTCGTAATCGGCGGAAGCTCCGCGATCATCGCCTCGAGCGCGTCTATGGATTCCTCCTGCGCGTTCGGGAGCATCTGGATGAACATGCCGCCAGCCGCTGCAACCGTGCAGTCAACGTCGACCTTAACCCCGAGCGAAATCGCCGTGTTCTGCTGCTCGGAAATGAAATAATATGCCGTAAGGTCGTCTGCGATTTCGCCGTCGACCAGCGCAATCGTTCCAACGTAAGGCTCCTTCAGCCCGAGGTCCTTGATAACCGTGAGCTCGCCAACGCCCAGCGACCCGCCGACATCTAACTTGCCTGCCTCCGTGAGCGGAAGGTCAACATCTGGGTTTGCGATATATCCCTTCACGTCGCCTGTAGCTGTCGCCGTAGCGAGGATTTGTTTAGCCGGTCCGTCGCCCTTGAACAGAACCGTGAGCTTATCGCCCTCGTTCTTCAGCATGAGTCCCATGAGACCCGCGCCCGTGAGCACTCTGCCCAGTCCCGCCGTCGCAAGTGGCGTGGTGTTATGAATTTGCCTTGCGGTCTCCACCATGTCAGTGGTAATCGTCAGATATACCCTGAATGATCCGCTATGATCTATGCCTGTAATTACTTTGCTCATTGTATTTTCAACCTTCTCTCTGTGTATGTTTGGGGCTACACGGAACGTTTATTTCTGTCCACATTTTCTTCCCCACAACGATATTTTATTTTATCATATTTCACATTATTTTTACACATGAATTACACAAAAGATTATTATAATTTGCTCGTAAACCGAAAGGGAGATAGGAAACGAGAATAGGAGGTCGCATCATGGACAACCAAAACGAATATAACGGCTTCAACGACGAAGGCGCAAACAACTTCGGCGGCAGCAACGAAAACAACAATTTCAATAGCAACGAAAGCGCAAGCAGCACATTCAACTCAGGCGATGCAAACAATCCAAACAGCACGATAAACACATCGAGCAATGCGACAGTCGGCTATTCCAATAACGATAAATTCGATAGTTATACGAGTTCCAGCGCAAGTACGAATGCATATGCAAACCAGAGCGCGAATACGGAGAACAACTTCGGCGGCTACACTTACGCGAACACGGAGAACAACTTTGGCGGCTACACTTACGCGAATCCGAACAACAATACTTAC
>CAVEOR010000106.1:0-4566 GCA_963617285.1 Anaerovoracaceae bacterium
GGCTATACTACTAGCAAGTGAGGAAAATTATGAATTTACATTTGATTATGATAATTGAATCGGTGGCGTTTTTGGGGCTGGGGCTGGTGCTCGGGAGCGCGGCGGTGTATGTGTTTAACCATTTGCCGGGGAAGTGGCTCTGCGACTACGGCCAGGAGCCGAGCGAGGAGCTACTTCATCCGACTACGCAGAGGATAAAGAGTACGCCGTGGAAGTTCGTGTTCGGCGGGTTTTTCGTCGTGATCGGGATAAAGATGGGCGTGGAAAATCCGTTCTATGCGATTGCGGCGGTGTGCGCGATTTGGCTGCTGCTGGAGATGGCGATTGCGGATATCAAGTACATGATCGTGCCCGACCAGCTGATTATTGCGCTGCTCGTTTGCGGACTCGGGATGATTCCGCAGGGCACGGGGACGGCTACGGAAATCCTCTGGGATACGCTGATCGGAGCGGCGATTGGGCTCGGGCTCACGCTGATAGTGGCGCTCATCGGGTGGATTATCTATCGGAAGCCAGCGGTCGGAGGGGCTGATATCAAGCTGTTTGCGGCACTGGGACTTCTGACGGGTGTCCGCGGAATTATAGTCATCTTCGTGGTGAGCACCTTTGCGAGTGCGGGGCATTTCGCGTGGCTGCTCCTGCGCAAGAAGGCGAGCAAATACGACGAGCGGCCGATGGTGCCTTATATTGCGGGAGCAGCGGCGTTTTATATGGTAATTTGCCGCGAATTGTTGTATAATGGATTTAGCATTGCGCTGTAGGAGTTACCATGACGAGAAATATCTTGCTGACAATTGAATACGACGGGTCGGATTTCTCGGGGTGGCAGAGGCAGCCCGACAAGCGGACCGTGCAGGGCGAGCTGGAGAAAGCGCTTTCGCACGTCTGCGGCACGGAGGTTCAGATAAACGGCACGAGCCGCACGGATGCTGGAGTTCACGCACTCGGACAGCGAGCATCGTTTATTTGCGATTCGGGGATTCCGACGGATCGAATCATGCTTGCGGTGAACAATTTGCTGGCGGGCGGACAGAATTCTCAGCGCGGAGTTGGCGACGTTCGGATAGTCGACGTGCAGGAAATGCCTATGGACTTTCATGCGCGGTTTAATTCTGTCGGGAAAACATATCGGTATGTGATTAGAAATTCTGCGGATGTGGATATTTTTTCTCGGAATTATTGCTACGAGGTGCAGCGGCCGCTAAATGTGGAAGCTATGCGCGAGGCAGCGAGGTTCATAGTCGGCACGCACGATTTCCGGTGCTTTCAGGCGGCGGGCGGTAACGAAAGGCTCACGACTGTCAGAACAATTCACAGACTCGACATACAACGCGAGGCAGAAAATGTTATAATCGAGGTTACGGGCGATGGCTTCCTATATAATATGGTAAGGATTATCGTCGGGACGCTCGTGGAAGTTGGGCTCGGGAAGCGCGAGCCTGGCGAGATACAGGGAATAATCGAAAGCTGCGATAGGCAGAATGCGGGGCATACGGCGCCCGCGGAGGGGCTGTACCTGCTGGAGATTTACTATAGTGAAGAGGAACTGGGTCGGAAGGCACAGAAGGCGTAGAAAAATTTTGTCGGAAAGATAGATTCTGATAGATAGACAGAATTTGCTAGAAAAAAAGGAGAAATCGAGATGAAGAGACCGAGCTGGGATGAATATTTTATGGAGATGGCGGAGCTGACGGCGAAGCGCTCGACTTGCATGAGGCGGAATGTCGGGGCGGTTATCGTCAAGGACAAGCGCGCGATTGCGACCGGTTATAACGGCGCTCCGAAGGGCATCAAGCATTGCGAGGAGCGGGGCGGCTGCTTGCGTCAGAAGCTGGGCGTGCCGTCGGGACAGAGACACGAGCTGTGCATGGCGCTTCACGCTGAGCAGAACGCGATCATTCAGGCGGCTTCTATGGGTCACGCTATCGAGGGCGGGACGATATACATCACGCACCAGCCTTGCGTCATCTGCGCGAAGATGATCGTGAACGCTGGAATTGAGAGAATCGTGGTTCGGGAAGGTTATCCTGACGAGCTTTCGCTGGAAATTTTGGACGAGGCGGGGCTGAAGGTCGAGAAATTAGAGAAGCCTGAGGCGGACGCGGAATAGATAAAAGGGAGATTTTAGATTATGTACAGTACACTTTGGATGACGTTTTTGCTGGCGTTCGTGCTTTCGCTTGCGATGACGCCTGTTGCAATCAAGATAGCGCCGAAAATCGGGGCGATGGACGTGCCGAAAGACGCGCGCAGGATGCACACGAAGGCTATGCCGCGCTTCGGCGGGCTGGCGATTTTCGTGGGGACTATGGTTTCGACGGCCGTTTTCCTGAGGGGGCTTGACCCGAGAATCAATGGTATATTGATCGGCGGCGTGCTCATCTACATGCTCGGCGTTGTGGACGATCTGAAGAACTTGCCAGCGAAGGTGAAGTTCCTCGGGCAGACGCTGATTGCAGTCATCATGTACACTTACGGCATCAAAATCGAGTTCATCACGAACTTCTTCGGGAGCGGCAGGAGCGAACTCGGGACGGCGGTGTGCTTTATCGTCACGATTCTTTGGATCGTGGGAATTACGAATACCGTTAACCTCATAGACGGGCTGGATGGGCTTGCGGCTGGAACATCTGCAATCGCTTCGCTTTGCATCGCCTATGTTGCATATATTCACGGGATGTATCTCGCGTCCGGTGCTATGCTGGCGCTGGCTGGCGGGGCGCTCGGATTCCTGCCGTTTAACTTCTACCCTGCGAAGATTTTCATGGGGGACGGCGGCTCGCTCTTCCTGGGATTCATGTTGTCGACCATGTCGATCCTGGGCCCGGTAAAGAAGGCGACGATTTTCGCGGTAATCATTCCGGTGCTCGTGTTGGGTTTGCCGATTTTCGACACGGCGTTTGCGATTTTCCGCAGGGTTGTGAACAAGCGACCGATTATGGAGGCGGACAAAGGTCATCTGCATCACCGTTTGATGAAACTTGGCTATGGGCAGAGGCGTGCGACACTCATGCTGTACGGCGTGAGCGGAATCATGGGCGTTGCGGCCGTTACGTTCAGCCGCGATTTGCTCGTGGAGACGGCGGGGCTGTTCGCGATTGCGGCCATGCTCATTTACATTTTCCTCACGGATGCGAATCATATAATGCCTCAAATTAAGAACTCGGAGACGGTCGAGGCGCTGGCAGAGGCGAGCGAGACGGCGGAAGCTGGCACTGAGGCTGAGGCTGGAGCCGAGACTCTGAGCAGAGAGAAAGCCGAGAGCGAGGCTGAGCCAAGTGCAGGAAAGCTTGATAGTAAAAATTAAAATAGCTATAGAAAAAGGAGGACTAAAAGTGAAGAATTTTGGGAAGATTTTGGCGCTGATTTTGGTGCTTTGTTTGGTGGCTCTGACGGGCTGCGGATCTGATGGCGGTGCGACGAGCACTGATGCGACTGACGGGACAGAGGCTGCGTCCGTGCCTTATCCTGATGCGGGGGACACGGTTAGCGAGGTTATAAATATCGCGGCGCTCAACGGCCCGACTGGCATGGGAATGGTTAAGCTGATGGACCAGACGGATAAGTACGCGGTTACGACGTATCAGGCGCCGACGGACATCACGGGCAAGCTCATCAGCGGTGAAGTTGACGTTGCAGCGCTTCCGTCGAACATGGCGGCTGTGCTCTACAATAAAACCGAGGGTCAGGTTGTGGCAGTTAGCCCAATCGCGCTCGGCGTGCTCTACATCCTCGGCAATAATGTTGAAATTTCGGATGTAAAGGATTTGGCTGGAAAGACGATTTACTCGAGCGGACAGGGCGGCACTCCTGAGTATGTGCTGCAGAAGGTTCTCGAAGAAGCGGGTCTGACGATTTACGAGGATGTTCAGGTTGAATGGCTCGCATCCCACGCGGATGTTAACCAGAAGCTGCTCTCTGAGGACGGTGCAATTGCAATGGTTCCAGAGCCTTTCGTTTCGACGGCACTTGCATCCAGCGAAACTGTCAGCCAGCTCTTTGACTTGAACGAGCTTTGGAAGGCGGCTACTGGCCAGGAGCTTCCGATGGGAGTTCTGGTTGCAACGAAGTCGTTTGTGGATGAGCACGAGGCTGACCTCGAAGTTCTCTTGAATGACTATCAGGCTTCGGTTGATTATGTGAATGGCGATGAGACAGCGGCTTCGCTCATAGTTGAGAAGGGGTTCCTAGGCAAGGAGGAGATTGCAAAGACTGCAATTCCAAGGTGCAATATCGTGCTTTATGCGGGCGAGAATGCTAGCGAGGGTACGGAGATATTGAAGACGTTTAACCAGACGCTTTATGAGATGAATCCGCAGGCGGTAGGCGGAAGCTTGCCAGGCGATGAGCTGTATTTCGGAGCAGCGGAGTAGGGTGACTGCGGGCGAGCTGCTCGATGCGGGCTAAATTTATTCTGTATGTATAAGGCGGCCTCGTAGTGTTATCAAAAAGAAAAACTATAGTGGAAAATAAGGAAAATAACAAGAAAAACGTAATAACGGCAAAGATGAACAAGCAAGGCATGATGATTTTCGTGTGCCTTGCTTGGCTTGCAGTATGGGAAGT
>CAVEOR010000107.1:0-4521 GCA_963617285.1 Anaerovoracaceae bacterium
TCCGAGATGGGCATCCGTTACTCAGCACTTCCTGGTCACACGACGGAACTTGCTGATGCACTCAACGATGTACTTTCCAAGAAATGGCGTGACCTGAGAGGCCTCGAAATCGTATCCTTCGGCGTATCTTCCGTAAAGGCAAGCGACGAAGACGAGAAGATGATCAAGGAACTGCAGCGCAACGCAGCATTCATGGATCCTACCAGAGCAGCAGCACAGCTCGTTGGCGCACAGGCAGCAGCAATGCAGTCCGCAGCAGCAAACGAAGGTGCTGGCGCAGCTATGGCATTCATGGGCATGAACATGGCAGGTCAGGCAGGCGGTTCGAACGCACAGACACTCTTCCAGATGGGACAGCAGATGGGCGGCCAGCAGGCTCAGCCTCAGATGTATGCACAGCAGCCACAGATGCAGGCTCAGCCTCAGCAGGCAGCACCAGCAGCACCTGCGGCAGCCGCAGCGGTAGCAGGTTGGACATGCGGCTGCGGAGCAGTGAACAAAGGCAAGTTCTGCTCCGAGTGCGGCTCACCGAAGCCGGCAGGCGTTCCACAGTACAAGTGCGACAAGTGCGGCTGGGAGCCAGCAGACCCAACGCATCCACCGAAATTCTGCCCAGAGTGCGGCGACCCATTCGATGACGGTGACATCCAGTAAATCGAAAAGAGAAAGAAGAGAATTCAAATAAAAATACAGTCTGGCAGATTTGGTGTGATCGTTGAACATAAGCAAATTTGCCAGACAAAGCTGACTTACAACAAAGGAGGACAAACCCTATGGGATTATTTGATAAGAAATATTGCGATATCTGCGGAGAAAAGATCGGATTGCTCGGCAACCGCAAATTAGAAGACGGCAACCTCTGCAAGAAGTGTGCGGCACTGCTTTCGCCTTGGTTTTCTGACCGCAGAAGCAGCACAGTAGAAGACATCAAGGCACAGCTTGCTTACCGCGAAGAGAACAAGCAAAAGGTTGCAGCATTCCACACAACTAGAACGATCGGCGAATACATGAAGGTTATGCTCGACGAGGATGCTTGCAAGTTCATGGTAACAAATGCGAGAAACTTGGCTGAGGCAAATCCAGATGTACTCGATTTTTCGGACGTTACGGGTTGCAATATCGACATTCAGGAGAGAGAGTCAGAAATCATGCGTGAGGATTCAGAGGGCAACAAGCAGAGCTACAACCCACCTCGCTACGAATATTCCTACGATTTCTATATCACGATTTTCGTTAACCATCCGTACTTTGACGATATCAACTTCAAGGTAAATTCAAGCTCCGTTGACATCACGCCAATGCCTCCTCGTCCAGGTATGATGAGCACTGGCTCGGGTGCAGAGAACAACGCTGAGTACAACAACTACAAGCAGATGTGCGAAGAAATCAAGCAAGTTCTCATGCAGGCTCGTGAGGGCGCTCGTGAACAGATCCAGCAGGCAAATGCTCCGAAGGCGGCGGTTACTTGCCCATATTGCGGAGCAACCACTACGCCGAACGCAAACGGCTGCTGCGAGTACTGCGGCGGAGCAATTAACGCTTAGGCAAAAGCCGAATAATCAAAAGTCATAAGACCGATGATAAAAATTAAGAGACATTAACAGCTTACAAGAAATGAGGAAGTAAAATGTCAACACAAGTAACTAACTATCAATGTCCAGCGTGCACCGGTCCCCTGCACTTCGTAGGTTCATCCGGCAAGCTGGAATGTGACTATTGCGGCACGACCTACGACGTTGCGGAAATTGAAGCTTTCTACGCTGAGAAAGATGCTAAGGCGGCAGAGGCGAAAGAGGAAGCAGAAGCAAAGGAAGCAAAAGAGAAGGAAGAACTTGCCGCAGCTGGCTTAGAGGACACGGAAGCCGCTGGAGCAGTAGGCGCAGAGGGCTCGGAAGGCTCAGAAGAGTCGAGCTGGGATACGTCGACGCTCGGCACAGACTGGGGCGAAGACGCAGCCAAGATGAAGGTATATAACTGTCCGTCATGTGGAGCGGAACTCATCTGCGACGAGACCACTGCAGCGACATCTTGCCCGTATTGCGGCAACCCGAGCATTGTGCCGGGGCAGTTCGCAGGAGCCCTGAAGCCGGATTACGTGCTTCCGTTCAAACTCAGCAAGGAAGACGCCAAGAACGCACTCAAGAAGCACTATGCCAAGAAACCGCTTCTCCCGAAGACATTTTCCAATGCGAATCACATCGAGGAAATCAAGGGTGTATACGTTCCGTTCTGGATGTTCGACGCTGAGGCAGAAGGAACCGTAAACTTCGAGGCTACGCGCAGCTTCGTTCACAGAAGCGGCGGATATGAGATTGTCGACACGGATCACTTCAATGTCCTGCGCTCTGGCGACATGTCATTCGAGAAGATTCCGGTAGACGCATCCAGCAAGATGCCAGACGATTATATGGACTCTATCGAGCCGTATGATTTCTCGGAGCTCAAGCCTTTCTCCACGGCATATTTGCCGGGATTCTTGGCGGACAAATATGATGTAGCGGTCGAGGATTGTTATGAGCGTGCAGACACGCGTTGCAAGGGCTCGTTTGTAGAGGCACTCAAGGATACCGTAATCGGTTATCAGACATGCTCGGAATCGAAGGCTAACATCAACCTGAAACGTGGAGAGGTGCACTACGCACTGATCCCGGTTTGGCTTCTTTCGACGAAGTGGAAGGATAAGAATTTCCTCTTTGCCATGAACGGACAGACAGGCAAGCTCGTTGGACAGCTTCCGGCAAGCTTCGGAAAGGCAGCAGGCATATTTGCAGCAATTGCAGGAGCAATCAGCGCTATCGGCGTGGGAGCGATCCTGCTGCTGTGGATGTAGTAAGGAGGGCACAGAGATGAAGAAAAAAATACTTTGCTTTTTACTGGTACTTACTACTACGCTCACAATGAGCATGGCTACAGCATTTGCCGACACAGAGCCTGCCGAGCCTACTGATAGCACTGAGGTTACCGAAACTGCTGAACCAACCGAAGACGTAGAGGCTACTGAATCGACGGCAGATGCTGACACGGAAGTTACCGAGCCTGCAGATGATACGGAATATGCCGAAGATGGCGAGGTGACAGGCCCGCTGCTGTATAACGTTACGGATGACGCGTACATTCTTACCGAGGATGAGCTCTATGAACTCGAGGTAGAGGCTGAGGCGGTTACAGAAAAGTATGGCGTAGGTGTCTACATCGTTACGGTGGACAATTACCTCAACTACTACGATTGCGCTGACGCATACGAGGCGACATATAGCATTTACCATGATTACAACATGGGCGAGGGAGAAGGCAGAGATGGTATCATGCTCCTCCTTAGCTTGGGCGATCGCAGCTACGGACTTTTCTCCTATGGCCAGAAGAGCGAGTACGCGTTTGATGACTATGGTCTGGATATGCTCGAGGATGAGTTCCTCGACAATTTCGGCGACGACGACTGGTACGGCGGCTTCAGCGACTATATCAGCGAATGTTCATCTTATCTGGAGCAGGCAGAAGCAGGCGACCCAGTGAGAGAAAGCCCGGCGTTTTTCATTGTACTCATCATAGCGTTTGCGATCTTCGCTGCATTCCTGTCCGTAGCTAACCTGTGGATTCGCATGGGTCAGGTTGCAAAGATGTCTACGGCGGACAACTACATCGCAGGAGAGCTAAACGTGACGGAGAAAAAGGACACGTTCGCATACCAGACGCAGGTGCGCCACAAGATCAAGAGCAGCTCATCGTCTGGCAGCAGTAGTCGCAGCCACTCCGGTGGAGGCGGCCACGGACGCAGCGGCCATTTCTAAATTTTATTTTATTCAAGACAAGAAAGGAAAAGAAAATGAAAAAGAACATGAAGAAACTGTTTGCTATCGCACTCTCTCTTATGCTCGTGCTTAGCTTTGCTGGCTGCGGCGGAAGCGAAGGACCAGACACAATCGTGAAGACATTCTGTGATTCGATTAAGGCATTTGACTTTGCAGCGGCTAGTGGATGCTTCCAAGACCCGTCTGAACAGGAAGACCTCCTCACTTCAGAAGAGGAACTTGCAGAGAGCGTGGGCTCAGCAGAATTCGTGAGTTACCTGAAGGAAAGCGTAGCGAAGATGGCATACGAAATCGGTGAGACGACCGAAGACGGCGATAACGGCACGGTAACAGTAACATTCACATACACTGACGTTAGCGCAGTTCTGAATGCAGCAATGGATGATTATCTCGTTAAAGGACTTGAGCTTGCTTTCTCCGGAGCTGACGACTCAGAGCTTGAAGATCTGCTCTATGACATATTTATGGAGAAGACAGAAACTGAGGAGACATCGACTGCAACATGTGACGTAACATTTGACTGTGTCAAGGTTGATGGCGAATGGAAGATTGCTTCCCTCTCCGAGGATGCTGAAAATGCTGTTATAGATGTTTTGACGAGCAACATGGTTACAGCAATCGACGAATGGGAAAGCGATTGGGAAGAATAACCAAGTTAAGAGATTTTGATAAAAACAATAAACTAAAATGAAGAAAAAAGGAGGACGTGAAG
>CAVEOR010000108.1:0-4521 GCA_963617285.1 Anaerovoracaceae bacterium
CCCACTGCGGCGAACATCTTTCTAACTTGGCGGTTCTTGCCCTCGCGGATTGAAATCTCTACAATCGTCGAATGCGTATTGCCCTTGATGATGTTCACCTTGGCTGGCGACGTGATGAATCCACCGATATCTACGCCCTTGCGGAGGCGCGCTGCTCGCTCGTTGGAGAGCACTCCAGAAACCCTTGCCCTATATGTCTTGTAAATCTCGTGCTTCGGGTGCGTGATGCGATAGGCGAGCTCGCCGTCGTTGGTCATGATCAGCGCGCCGCTCGTGTTGTAGTCGAGCCTGCCGACCGGGAAAAGTCTCGCATCAATATCCGAAACTACATCCATGACCGTGAGCCTGTCCCTGTCGTCGGACACGGTCGTCACCACGCCGAGTGGCTTATTTATCAGCACGTATTCCATTTTCTGCTTCGTGTCAATCAGGCGGCCGTTCACCTCTACTCTGTCGCCCTCTGCAACGTCGTATCCTGGCTCCTTCAGCACGGCTCCGTTCACCTTGACATTGCCGTTTTGAATCAGCTCGTCCGCCTTGCGACGGCTACAAATCCCCGATTGCGCAATAAATTTATTGATTCTCATTTTTTCTTCCTTTTAATTAGAATTCTATCGTCATCTGGTTAGCGGCTACTTCGTCTATCGGCTCGCCGTTTGGCTCTACCTCGATATCGTCGTTGATTACGCTCTCGATGTCCTCGATGTCTGGGAGCTCTTTGAGCGTGCTGAAGCCGAAGTTCTTCAGGAACGTGTCCGTCGTGCCATAGAGCAGCGGACGGCCGATTGCCTGCGAGCGACCGACTTCCTGGATTAAATCCTTTTTCATGAGGCCTTCGACTACGCGGTCGCACTTGATGCCGCGGATTGCCTCCATCTCGCCCTTGGTCACTGGCTGCTTGTATGCGATGATTGCCAGCACCTCGAGTGCGGACTGCGAGAGCTTCTTGGACTTGACCGGCGTGCAGAGCCTGCGAACATAGTCAGCGTTTTCCTCGCGCGTCACGAACTGGAACGCCTTGTTCACCTCGCGAATCTGGATGCCGCGTCCCTCCTGCTCGTACTCGGTCTGGAGCTCCTTGAAATACTCGTATGCGTCTTCTTTGCTGATATTAAAAACATCCGCCGCCATCTTCGCCTCGAGCGGCTCGCCCCATGTGAACATCATGGACTCTAAGGCGGATTTAATTGTCTTGCTTCCTGTCATTTTCCCAGTCCTCCTCGACTCTTTCTCCTGCGCTGACCTCGATGTCGCCGTAGGTCGAATGCTGCTCTACCTTGACCGCGCGCGCCTTCGCCATCTCCAGCAGCGACATGAACGTCACGACGACGTCATAGCGGTCTTTTTTGTCCTTAACAAAATCCTTAAAGCTGAACACTTTGCCGATTTTCGCGCGGACTGCCTGCAAGATGTACGAAATGCGCTTCTCCATGCTGGCTCTCTCGCGTTCTATCCTCGTGTAATGCTTGCGGACTGCCTCGACTCTCTGTTTTTTCTGGATAAAAAGTCTAAACGCCGAAGCAAATTCTTTGATGTCCAGGCTGAGATATTCGTCGGGGTTTTCGAGGTATTCGGATATGTCCTCTTGCGGCTTTTCGAATATGTTCAGGCTCCGCTCCTCGCGTGCCTCCAGCATCTGCGAAAGCTCCTTGAAGCGCTTGTACTCGATGAGCCTCTCGACGAGTTCCGTTCTCGGGTCTTCGCCGATGAGCTCCTCGCCTTCTTCGCTGACCCTCGGCAGGATCATCTTCGACTTAATCTCGATGAGCTGCGCGGCGAGCACCATGAACTCGGATGCGAGCGTCACGTCCTGATCTTCCAGCTCTTTGATATAGGCCAAATATTGAGTTGTGATTTCGCTGATTTTGATGTCGTAAATGCTCATTTCGGCATTTTCGATCAAATATACCAGCAGGTCGAATGGACCCTCGAAGGACTTCAGCTTGACTTTGTACATTGTTACTCCTATTTATTCTTGCTTTGTTCGGTCTCGAAATCGCGCTCGAATTTGTTATACATGAGCAGGGCTGCAACTACGATTGCGCAACCGATAATCTCTGTCGTCGATGGGATTTGGTGAACCATCACAACCGCCAGCAGCGTTGCAAATACTGGGTCTGCAGTCTCCCATGTCGAAACATAAAGCGAGCTGACGTGTCCCATGCACAGGTTCCAAACCGCGTGTGAACCGATCTGGCAGATGAATGCCAGGCAGATGATGTACACGTAATCCATAGCCGGATAGCCAAGAACCGCTGTCCCTGGAATGATGTTGGAAAGCGAGAAGCAAATCCAGCATGAGAAAAATACGAGCAGCACGTAGACAACTCCGTCGACTTCTTTGCGGACTTTGCCGCCGATTGCGAAGTACACGCCCATGCAGAGTCCGGCTGCGAATGCGAGCAGGTTGCCAGAGAGGCGGCCGCCGGAGAGGGCGGACAGGTCGCTACATATTATGAATACGCCGCCGCAGAGTGCGACGATGATTGCTGCTATTGATTTCCAAGAAACCTTGCTGCGGTAGATGAACACCGTGATGAAGATTACGATCAGCGGGTGGAACGATGCCAGAACCGATGCGCTTGCAACGTTCGTAATCTTGACCGCCGAGTACCACGTGAAGTAGTGCCCGAACAGGAACGCTCCTGAAACGAAGCAAAGCAATAGGTTTTTCTTCGAGACGCTGAAGAGCTTCTCGCGGGATTCTTTGTTGGCGAACACCGGCACCGCGAAGAACGGCAGTGCGATGAGCAATCTCCAGAAGCCGATGACCGTCGCCGGGGCGGAGATGAGGGCTCCGAAGTTGCCCGATGTCGCGCCGCAGAGCACGGCTACTATTACGAGGATTTTCGCGTATTTGTCGATAAATCCTTTTTTCTCGGATTGAGTTTGAATTTCTGACATTTTTGATCCTTTCTATTTATTTGAGTTTTTGCAAATTCTCGGCGTATGGCGGGTAAACTATGCCCTTTTCCGTGATTATCGCCGTTATGTATTCGTGATTGGTTACGTCGAAGCTCGGGTTGTACGTCTTGATTCCTGCTGGCGCCATCGGCTTCTCGTACCACATCTCGCTGATTTCCTGCCCGTCGCGGAGCTCGATTGGAATGTCGTCCCCTGTCGGCGTGTCCATGTCTATCGTCGATGTCGGTACGGCCATGTAGAACGGGATGCCGTATTCCTTGGCGAGGATTGCGAGGCCGCTGGTGCCTATCTTGTTCGCACCGTCGCCGTTGGCCGCAAGGCGGTCGCAACCTACTATGATCGCGTCGATCCAGCCGTTCTTCATCACTATGGATGCCATGTTGTCGCAGATGAGCGTCACGTCGACGCCAGCCTTGGCAAGCTCGTATGCCGTGAGCCTTGCGCCCTGCAGGAGCGGCCGCGTCTCGTCCGCGAAAACCCTGAAGTTATAATCTTTCTCCTGGCCGAGGTAAATCGGTGCGAGCGCCGTGCCGTACTTGACCGTGGCGAGCGCCCCCGCGTTACAATGCGTGAGGATGCCCATGCCTGGCTTGAGCAGGCTCAGCCCGTACTCGCCCATCTTGCGGCAGGCTTCTTCGTTTTCTCTATCTATTTTCATCGCCTCGTCGAGCAGGAGGAGCTTCGCGTCGTCCACCTGGTCGCCTGCGCAGTGTTCGCAGAATCCGAGGAAGCCTTCAGCGGCCTTCTCAAACGCACCGATGTACTTGTCGAGCATCGCCTCGCAGCGGCTCAGTGCTGCCGAGAGGTTCACCGCGGTCGGCCTGGAACTATTGATATAAGCGGCTGTCTCTGCCACGTACTCTTGGAATTCCTTGACGCGCGTGCCGCTGAAGTCCTTGGTCGTTACGAATAAGCCGTATGCCGCGGCTACGCCGATGGCCGGTGCGCCTCTGACTTTCAGCTTCTTAATCGCGTCGTACAGGTCGTCCTTCGTGATAATCTCTATATATTCCTCTTTGCCCGGAAGCTTGGTCTGGTCGAGGATGTAAAGTCTGTAATCTTCGAATTTGATTGGAGCTAAGGTTGCCATGTTTCCTCCATTTTCTTTGCTAAATTTCACGCAAAACATCTTGCGGTTTTCTGTAAAATTTCTAACAAATAATTGTACCATATATCGCGGGCAAACGCAAACCAAAGTCCGCTCGCAAACGAAATTTTATCAAAAAATAATAAAAAAGCCGCTCCTGCTAAAGCCAAGAGCGACCTTAAGATAAAATTTATTTTTTCGAAAAGTATGCGGCTTCTATCGCTTGATTTGCATATCCCAGCCTTCGAGGTCGGTGTGCAGGAGCTTGTGGGCGCGCTCGGAAAGCGGCTTGCCGAGGAACTCCTCGTAGGTCAGCTGCACTGCCTTGTTCTCGTGGGAGAAACGAATGTCTGCGATTTTGTCGAGGCCGTAGAGCTTCAGCGAACGCCCGTGGGCGAGTTCCTGTCCGTCCTTGAACGGCTGACCGCCACCGCCGACGCATCCGCCCGGGCAAGACATGATTTCCACGAAATCGTACTCGACTTCCTTGTGTCTAATTGCCTCGATAA
>CAVEOR010000109.1:0-4507 GCA_963617285.1 Anaerovoracaceae bacterium
TCCAGGTCGGCGATCATTTTGACTTCGCTGACGGCGAGGGCGAGCTGGAGCTTGTTCTTGAGGCCGGTCTTCTGGAGCATGTTTGCCACGTGGAATTTGACCGTGGACATTTCTATGCCCATTTCCTCTGCTATGCGGGTGTATGACATGCCGCGAAGGAGGTAGCGAAGGACCTTGAGTTCCGTCTTGGTGAACTCGGTGCTCTTGGCCATGCCGATTTCTACTGGTGGCGGTGCGTCGGGGAAGACGTGTTCGCCTGCCATGGTCTGCTCTACGACTTCCATCAGGCGAGTCTGGGAAGCGTCCTTGTACCAGAGGCTGTCAGCACCAGCTGACTTGGCGCCATCCAGAACCGCAGCGTCGATCAAAGATGTTACGACGATAATCTTGATATCTGGATTCAGGGCTTTGATATCGCTAACTGCGGTCAGCCCGTTTTCTCTATGCTGCGTCTGCACGTCCATCAAAATCAGGTCAACCGCGCTCGCACGGCAGACTTCCACGGCTTGCTTGGCGCCAGGAATAGAGGCGACAATCTGATGCCCGTCTTCCTTGGGGAAATAGCTCTCTAACAGACTGCGAATCATAGGCTGATCCTCAACTATCATAACTCTCATTGGTCGGTAACCTCCTGCTTCGGTAGAGTAAGTATTAGCTTGAAATTAGGCTGGCTCTCGATTTCCATTCTACCACCAGCTTCTTCTACACGCTGGCGGAGCATGGAGAGTCCACCGCCTTCTCTGATTTCATCTTTCGGCGGCATGCCGTTGTTCGTCAAAACAACCTCTTCGCATCCACCTTTTCCATCAAATGTTATATATATCTCCGTGCCATCAGCGTGACGCACGCAGTTCGAAGCACATTCGTTAATCGCTAGTGCTATCAGTTCACGGCTTAGCGGAAGCGCTGTTGATTTTCCCGCGGAGGACATCGAAAGCCCATCGCCTGCGGCTCCCAGACTCTTCTGCTCCATCAATACTTTAACACCCATCTCGCCAGCCTTGCTTATTGCAAGATCCAGCGGGTCTAATTCATTACCAATTGCCTGCTCAGGCGTATCAGCTTCCTCGCGCATCTGGTTTGAGCGATAGAGCACGGCGATGGCTTCCTCCCATATCTTGGCACTGGCGCGGAGGTCCTCAAGTGCTGGCTCCCTAAGCAGCGTGCGGCGAGCCGTGAGAATGCTGTGGCCGATATCGTCATGCACGCGAAGTTTCATTGCCAGCGTCTCTTCCTCCCTGATAATCTCAGGCATCTGCTCGAAGAGTTTGCGGAGCCTCTCGTTGGCCTCCGCCAATTTTGCGTTTTCTTCCTTCAGTTCCAGCTGCCTATGCAAAATTTCTGTAACATCGGCAGCGGTAACTTGGGTGTATTTGGTGCCTGTCTCCGTTGCAATCTCTTCCCTTGCGAATCTGAATGTTTTGCCACCTGGGAAACGGTAAATCCCAAGCTTGGTGCTGAGGCACTCGACATTCTCTGGCGGATTTTTCAGCGCAGCATCCATCTCTGCAAGGGTCTGCACGCCGTTGCGGTGAAGGTAGTCCATTACCGCGAGCATCCTGTGATTGACGAGCCTGATGATGCCCTTCGAATCGAAGAAGGAAACCGCAATTGGCAGGCTGTCGAAGCTCGCTTTAACTCTGTTCATAAGCCATGCCTCCTGTCGTAAGATTTTCGCTCGCCGCGCTGCCAGCTGCATCCGCTTTGCGAACTCTCCAAGTGATGTATTGCAATCCGTCTTCGTCGCGTGACCATTCAGCAGCCGGGAACTGGGCTTTTATCCTGTCAGCCTGAGGCTCGCACTGAGACTCGCACTGAGGCTCACACTGGGACTCGCACTGAGGATCGCACTGAAGCTCGCACCCGCTAGACTGGAAGCATATATTGACCTCGATAAATTCGCCAATCTCAATGGAAATCAATATGGACTCCAGCGTTTCGAGCTCAGCCTCCACGACAGCCTCGAATAGGTCGTAAACCTGCGTCGCCTGCTCCACGGCAAGCGCCTCTTCGCCATCCACGAGGGTTCTGCACTCCACACTGTATAGATTCAGATTTTCCATCGACTCGTTGAGGCAGAGCCTGAGCTCTTGCGCGGAAATTACGCCGTGCTGTGCGCCGACGAAAATCAAATTATTCCTGCGTTTAATATATGTACCGATGACGATAGCTTGACCGAGAAGCCTTCTTGCCCTCGCAAGGTCATCAGTCTGGCGAATCTCTGTAAGCCGAGCCCTTAGCATTGCAATCTGGTGGGCGGTCTGGCTTTCCATCATGTCATACAGGCGGTTTTCCTCGGAAAGCCTGAGGAGCTTCGCTCGCTGTGCGTTCTCCGCTGCGAGCACATTGCCAGTATCTCGAAGCTCATCCTGCGTAATCTCAAGCTCTCTTTTTAATTTATTCAGTTCAGAAATGTCCTCTTTCCAGAAAACCCAGCCATCGTCTAGCGAATGCCGCTTCAGAAGCGTATCGCTGCCCATCCTGATGGTATCCGAAGGCATGTTTTCGAGAACGTTTTTTCCCAAGATGTCCTGCATTGCAGCAGAAGCCTGCGTCATGTAGAAATCGTCATTTGTGATTTGAATCGGAATCGTCGTTGCCGCGAAAAGCTCGCTATAGTCCATGTTTGACTGAATGAGCCCGCACTGGATACACCCCTCGAATATTGCGGCAATCAGCAGGCAATGCGTTACCGTCATGTCGCCCGCGAGCAGCAGAACGAGGTGAACTCTGCGGATATATAAAAACGTATATACAAATGAAAGTAAAAGCGGAACGAGCGGCATAATTCGAATTTTCTTGCTTCCGGGGATTCGGCACTTGATGAGCATCATGCCGAATGCAGCGAGTGCGCACAGGAATATCCACGCAAGGATGATGTAGTAGCCGATTTCGTGGTGGTATTCGATAGGCGAGCGCACGCCCGACGAAAACGAGAATACGAGATGGTGCAAGTCGTTGGTAATGACTAGCAAAAATAGCACACTAGACACTACATACACTAGCCGTGCCCAATGCGGCGGCTGGTAGTTTTCCGATTTGCCGAGCGACATACTTACAAACAGCGCATCCGCCGGGATGAAGAGCATAGGGATATAATAAAGGTACCAGAGCCAGCACTTTATATCCATGTTGTCGATGGAATAGTTGACTGTTTTGAGCACCAGCCACAGAGTCATCAGCGCTGCAATCGCGAGTAGGTATTGCCGCACCTGAGTCTGAATGATGCGCTTTTGGACAGAGTACCCCCATCCGAGTAGCAGGAAAATATGAATCGCCTCGCGGACATGCCCGAAGCCGGACGGTAGCAAGTCGTTCATGGTGCAATACCTGATGCTCATGGCGCACAGGATGAGAGCCAGTGCAACTACTGCCGCTATTAAATTTTTCTGGGTTGCTCTGCTCATACGCCTCGCTGCTACGCCTTTCTACATTTCTACATTTCTAATCTGGTCTAGCCTAACCTAACCTAAATTTCCTAAATCCCATCATACCACGCTGCGGGGCAAATCGCAATCTTGAGACATCCCAAATAAAAAATATTTTCACAGAATCGACAAAACCTATCCAATTGGTGGGGGCAAAAAAATCGGATTTGGGCTATACTATGGTAAAACAGGAAAGGTGGTGGCAAAGCATAATGCGTAGAATTGTACTGGATATGCAAGGCGGAATTTTTACTGAGGCGATTACTAAGGCACTCAGCGAGAGCAATTTCGATTTTGTGATATTCACATCCGCAAAGCCGGAAGAAACGGTTTCTATGTGCCAAACCTGCCACGCCAACGTGCTGGTGATGGAGGTTGCTCGAAAAGGAATCTGGAATTTGAGCGAGAGATTAAAGATTCTGAGCGAATTGCGTAGCAAAGAAACAGGGCGGAGTTGCAAAACTCTTTTGCTGGTAGATGAAATGGCTGATGAGATGCTTGCTGCCGATGTGCGTCAGGCGGTAAAAGACCAGTTAGCGGATAATTTTATCTATGCGTCAGTATCGCCGACATATCTCGCTGGTGTAATCGATGCACTGTAGTGCAGACTTTTGAATGACTTTTGGATGCACTTTAGAAGGGAGTGATAGAATGCAGTTTACAATTGAGAAAATCCCAGAGAGTCTGGCGGAATTCGAGGCAGCGGCTGGAACGTCGAGGAGCCCTGAGCAGGTTTGCGGACTTTTCCTCTGCGCACTGACTTTGTTTGACAAAGACAAGGAGCAGGGAACGGCGGCGATGAACATTCTGAAGGGTCCAAGCCCAATGAAGCCATACGACGTCCAGTTCTTGCGGGATAGGCTGAGCGGCAAATCGTATCTGCCACTTGCATATTTCGAGGGGGCAACGCCGGAGAACGGCTACAAGCCTAGCGTGCCTTATGTGCTGAACGTGCTTGAGGATCAGAGACCGCAGGATACCGAGCCGGGATATCTACGCGTGTTCCTGAAGACGCCAGGTGCGGATTCCCCGAGACCGATGAAGCTTCGGCAGAAGGCGTCGACGGGCGAGTGGTTCCT
>CAVEOR010000110.1:0-4476 GCA_963617285.1 Anaerovoracaceae bacterium
TCCCTGTACGAACGAGCTTGGTGTACAGAATTGGAAATGCTGTCTCCAGTCCGACGATTCCCATCGCGCTACCCGCCAGACCCATTGATTTTTCCTCGAGGCTGTGCGGCGCGTGGTCAGTTGCTATCATATCTATAGTGCCGTCGATTATTCCTCGGTGTAGTGCATCTTGGTCAGCGAGGCTTCTAATCGGTGGGTTCATCTTGAATCTACCATCTTCCTGCAAATCTTCGTCGCACAGCAGGAGATAGTGCGGTGCGGTCTCGCATGTAACGTCGAGCCCGCTTGCCTTAGCATCTCCGATGAGTTCGACGCTTTCCTTCGTGGAAATGTGGCAGACGTGATATTTGCAGCCCGTTTCCTTGACCAGTTTGAGGTCGTTTTGAATCGGCCGCCACTCGCTCTCGGATGAAATGCCCTTGTGACCGTGTGCGCGAGCGTAGCTGCCGTCGTGGATATAGCCACCGTTTCTCAAAGTTAGATCCTCACAGTGCGCAACGATTGGAAGTCCGAGTCTCCTTGCAATTTTCATCGCTTCTTTCATAATCTCACGGTCATTTAATCCAACACCATCGTCACTGAAGCCGATTACATACGGTGCCATCGCCTCAAGATCTGCGAGCCTTTGACCTTTCTCGCCAACGGTGATTGCTCCGTAAGGGCGGACATCGATGCGAGCATCCTTTGCGATGATTTCCTGCTCGATATTCAAGTTCTCAAGCGAATCTGGCACTGGATTCAGGTTTGGCATCGCGAAGATGTGCCCGTAACCTGCTGAAGCTGCTGCCATCGTCCCGCTCGATATGCTTTCCTTATAAAAAAATCCCGGCTCTCGTAGATGAACATGCACATCCACAAAAGAAGGGATTCTAAGTGCCAAGCTGTTAGAAGGATTCGAAAATACGCCTTCACAGCGGGTCGATTCAACGGATGAACATAGAGAAGATTTCTTATTGTTATTATTCAGATGAAAATTTTTATTTGTCATTAAACATTCCTCTACATATATTTATGACTTGTGTTATTTTAAAATAGAAAACCCAACAGAAAGATATTTACTGCAAGAAAAAACCCGCCTTCCGGCAGGTAAAAATTCAAATTGCAAGAAAACCACGCACTCCAATCCAGTTCCGTTCAGCCTTTCGCTTTCGTAGCCCTCTGCTGGAACCAAATGAATGCATTTCCGTCTGCCTATGTCCACCTTGCCGACATCTCTGTATCGATCTTAAAGATTTCATTTCTTCAATTTAAATTTTATCACACAACCGCAAGCTGTGTCAAGGAAAAATTCAACCATGGTAGTGTCAACTTGTTGTGGGGATTTTTCTTGACAAACCTTTGTGTTTTTCTCCGCAATTGCGGGCGTGCTAGCTTATCAGCCAATCCCGCGTTTCCCCGAGCATTTGTATTAAATTTTGTGTTCCTGTGCTACCATCGAAGATCATCGGCTCTCCGTCAAACACGCTCCAGTCGAAACATCCTGAAACTTCTCTTCTGATTAGTTCTTCATAGCAGCTCGTATTTTTAATTTCTGCCTTCAGCCTTGATTTTTCAAAGTGCTTGCCTTCAATTTCCCCGCCATTTTTCACATAAACTCTGAGACGCGAAAGTTTTCCGAGAACATCGAAGCTCCAGCCCATCGGATTACGGCTGAATCTCTCTGAAAGCACATGACTGACTTGTCCTTCTGTGCAGCTGCCTGGAATGTCCAGGGTTCTCCTACGCACAAGAGAATCCCACTTGTTATTCAAATACGTTTCCATTGACGCAATAGCTTCGAACTGCTGGGGTTCTGTCGCTACCTGTTTCAGGCTCTCAAGAATCCTGTTTGCCTCTTCTTTGCTATCATTTCTCAGTGCTTTTTCTATGCGATATCGAACGCTCCTGTTTGGAAATCTTGCGTTGATGCTACGCAGATATTTTCCTAAGTGATAACCATCCATCACATGCTCTGTCTGCCTGATATCGTTTAGTCCAGCTTCAATCCAGCTTGCGCCATCACCATGTACATAGATTTTCTCTGTCGAATCGAGGTCATATTGCATTCTCAGATACGCATCAACATTCTCCCAAAGGCTGGTTGTGTCAAGGTTTCGGTCAACAAAATGCATTGGGTTTATCGTCCTGTTCCTTGATGCATACTCCCCTGTAATTCCCTCGGTTACGGTCACAAGCGGCACCTGCCTTGACCTTTTGCCCTTGGCTTTACCTTCTCGCTGCATGTGCACGTGATCTTCATCAGCAAATACATGTATCTCCTTTGCGGATCTCTTCTCACCGCTTGGAACTACCTCTAGGTCTGCTACTTTTAATATTTTGTTTCTAACCGTCTGCCTGCTGACATTACTGCCCGTGACTATCTTTGAACTTTTCTGGTACGAAAGATCCGTTGCCGCCCGCACAAGCTCCGCACTCACTTTCTTGCTAATTCTTTCGTATTGATTAACTCCTAGAATCAAGTCCACTGGCGATATGTAGCAGTTGTTTTGCTTATCAAAGTAGTAATCCCGCTTGTACTCAATTTGTCCGAGTTCTGTAAGTATGTCGCGAGGTCTGTCGTGTTCTTTTATCAAAATTCCGCGTTCTTTTCGCTCAGCCTTACATTCGCGAATTGCAAGATTTGCATCCTCGATAAAAGCTTGAATTACCTGCCTTGCAGCCTCCTTGCAGTCCTCTAGAGCAAGGCTTGACATGGTATCCAAATCAAAAATTCCGTACAAAAGCGGTCTTTCTAAAATTTTCCTTGCCATTTCCAGTGCGATTTGTTGTATAATATGTTCCATAGAGATTACATCCTTTCGTTAGTTTTTTCTTGCAATTACTATTCTAACACAAAGGTATAATCTCTATTCTTATTTTTTGAAATCCCCCACAATTATTTTACACTAACAGAGCATAAAAATTTATAATATTATCACATACTCTTTACCTTGTCAATACTCAGTCAATATATAAAATGAATAAAATTACTTTGACTAAAGAAAGTTTTGTGATAAAATAAAACCGACTGAAGTTGATACAGCATTAAGCATTAAACACGAAACACGAAACACAACACAAACAACACAAACAACAAATACGACGTAACAATTTTGATGACAACCCTATCCCGCAAAGGAGGAAAAGAAATGTACAAAATTTTGGTAGTTGACGACGAACCTAAAATCCGTGAAGTCATAAAAGAATATGCGCAGTTCAGCGGCTACGAGGTAACTGAGGCAGAGGACGGCATGAGCGCCGTTGGCCTTTGCAAACTCAACGATTACGACCTCATCATCATGGACATCATGATGCCAAAGCTCGATGGTTTCTCTGCATGCAAGGAAATCAAGAAGTTCAAGGACATCCCAGTGATTATGCTCTCCGCCAGAGGCGAGGAGTACGACAAGCTATTCGGCTTTGAACTTGGAATCGATGACTACGTAGTCAAGCCATTTAGCCCGAAGGAGCTCATGGCTCGCGTAAACGCAGTTCTAAACCGCCGCAAGGCTTCTGAACCAATGGTTGCAGAGGTTATGAAGTTCGACGGGCTTGAGATTAACATCCCAGCTAGAACCGTAACCGTTGACGGAGAAAAAGTTGAGCTCACCCCAAAAGAATACGAGCTTCTCTTCTATCTTGTCAAGAACAAGAACATCGCGCTTTCCAGAGACAAGCTTCTTTCCGATATCTGGGGCTACGACTTCTTCGGCGACGACAGAACGATCGATACCCACATCAAGAACCTGCGTAACAACCTTGGACCTTACAGAGATTTCATCGTTACGCTCAGAGGGGTAGGCTATAAATTTGAGTACGAAGGTTAAATTTGACCCAAAAAGCATAAAGTTCCGCTTATGGATATACTTCGCTGGACTCGGGCTTGGAATCATGGTTCTCATATGGTTCTTGCAGGTTTTCATGCTCAACAATTACTACGAGCAAATGAAGATTTCCGAGGTCGGCAGAATCGCATCGACGATTAGCAAAGCCTATCATAACAACGATGCCAACCTGACCTCAAGCATTCAGCAGCTATCCGTGAGCAGTGACTTTTATGTCATGATGGAAACAAACGGCAAGGTTCTGCTCTTTGTGCCAGAATCCGACAGCATTCTGCCGGTATACCAGTACAAGGATCAGCTCCCAAAACTTAAGCAAATGCTCGCCCAAAGATCCGCATCCGAGAATTCTGGCGAAGGTACATCCGTCTCGTTCAAGATGGACTCGGGCTTTGAGAAATACAGCACGCTGGCGTATGCAAACTACCTAGAAAACGCTGCAAATAACAAAGTATATCTATATATTTTTTCGCCACTGTATCCAGTAAGCTCGACCGTTGATATACTCAGGAACCAGCTTTTCTATGTAACAATCATAACGATTATAGCTGCGTTCATACTGGCTATTTACTTTGCGAACCGTATATCTAGGCCAATCAAGCGGATTACGCACACCGCCAAGGACATGGGTAGCGGAAACTACAATGTCAAGTTC
>CAVEOR010000111.1:0-4464 GCA_963617285.1 Anaerovoracaceae bacterium
GCAAGCGTCACCCGACCATCGGCAACCGCGTAATCGTATCGAGTGGTTCCAAGGTTCTCGGACCTTTCAAGGTTGGCGACGATGTCAAGATCGGCGCAGGCTCTGTCGTGCTGAAAGAAGTTCCGCCGAACTGTACGGTTGTCGGAATTCCGGGCACTATCGTCAAGCGAAACGGCAAGAGCACGACTCAGGACATGGACCAGGTAGACCTTCCGGATCCTGTTGCAGTAGAAATCGAGTGCCTGCGTAAGCGCGTCATGGAACTTGAGAAGATTTTGCAGACGACCCACAAGATTGAGGCTGGATGCATTGACTGCGCTGGCTCCTCGAACCTGGAAGAGAATTTGATGCAGTTCATTCGCGAGAAGAACGAGGAAAAAGAAGTAAAAGACGAAAGCAAAGAGGGAAGCGAAAATGAGAATTTATAACACGCTGACAAGAAAAAAAGAAGAATTCAAGCCAATTGAAGAGGGCAAGGTTAAGATGTATGTTTGCGGACCGACAGTCTACAACTTTTTCCACATCGGTAACGCTCGCCCGTTCGTGGTTTTCGACACGATGAGAAAATATCTCGAATATCGCGGCTACAAGGTTAAGTTCGTACAGAATTTCACCGACGTAGACGACAAAATTATAAACCGCGCGAAGGAAGAGGGCATCACAGCACCTGAAGTTTCCGAGAAGTACATCGCAGAATACTACAAGGATGCGGCTGCGCTCAATGTCAAGAAAGCGACGGTTCACCCTAAGGTTTCCGAGACCATGGACGACATCATCAAGTTCGTTCAGGACCTCATCGACAAGGGATATGCTTACGAATCACAGGGAGATGTTTACTACAGAACTCGCAAGTTCGAAGGCTATGGCAAGCTCTCTGGCAAGAACATCGACGAGCTCATTCAGGGCGCAAGCGAGAGAACCAGAAGCGTTGACGATATGAAGAAGGAAGACCCGCTTGACTTCGCACTTTGGAAGGCTCGCAAGGAAGAATCCGAAATCGCATGGGAATCTCCATGGGGCATGGGTCGCCCAGGCTGGCATATCGAGTGCTCGACAATGGCAAAGAAATACCTCGGTTCGACGATCGACATTCACGCTGGCGGCGAGGACCTTCAGTTCCCACACCACGAGAACGAAATCGCTCAGTCCGAGGCGCACAACGGTTGCACATTCTCCAATTACTGGATGCATAACGGATATATCAATATCGACGGAACCAAGATGTCCAAGTCCCTTGGCAACTTCAAGACGGTTCGCGACCTGCTCGAGCATTACGACGGCGAGGTTCTCAGATTCCTCATCCTCAGCGGACAGTATAGAGGACCGATTGACTTTAACTCCGAGATTCTGGAGCAGTCAAAGAACGCTATGACTCGTCTGAGAAATGCGAAGTCAAACCTCACGCACCTCGTGGAGACTGGCAGCGGCTACATGACTGACGACGAGAAGGAAAAACTCGCAGCATATGATAAATACAGACAGGAATTCATCGAGGCTATGGATGATGACCTGAACACTGCAGATGCAATCTCTGCTGTTTTCGAGCTTGTAACGGCTATCAACACAGCGGTTAAGGACGGAGCGAGCAAGGAATTCGCTCAGAAGTCCCTCGATACTCTCATGGAACTTGCGAGCGTGCTCGGACTGCTTCAGCAGGAGTTCGAAGAGAAGATCGTAATCGACGACGAACTCGCAGCACTTCTCGAGGAGAGACAGGAAGCTCGTAAGGCGAAGAACTTCGCTCGTGCGGACGAAATCAGAGATGAGCTCAAGGCTCGCGGCTATGCCATCAAGGATACTCCGCAGGGTCCGCAGCTGATCAAGGCGTAGACTAAATTGGGACATATGAATATAAAAGAGATTTGAGTGGGGAAAATAAAAAGAAAGTTAAGAGGAACCAGCATTGGACAATACAGAAATTAAAGCACGAGTTGCACAAGAGAACAAGGGAAACGCGAAAGCGCTTTTGCCGATAGTCGTATTTCTTTTGATTTTTATCGGAAGCGGAATCATTACAAATGACTTTTACGCAATGCCAACGATCGTTGCATTTATGATTGCGCTTGCAGTGGCATTCTGCCAGAACCCGGAACTCAAATTTCAGGATAAAATCTCGGTCTGCACGAAGGGCATCGGCGACGATAATGTTGTGACGATGTGTTTCATCTTTTTGACCGCAGGTGCTTTCAGCGGCGCAGTAACAGCAGCAGGCGGCGCAGACAGTACGGTATATTTGGGGCTTTCCCTGATTCCGAGCCAATTCGCGGTTGTAGGGCTGTTCTTAATCGGGTGCTTTATTTCTTTATCCATGGGCACATCGGTAGGAACTATCGTTGCACTTGCACCGATTGCTGTCGGAGTCAGCAATGCTACGGGATTTGCGATGCCGCTCTGCCTCAGTGCGGTTGTATCCGGTGCGATGTTCGGTGACAATCTTTCGATGATTTCCGACACGACGATTGCCGCTGTAAGAACGCAGGGCTGCGAAATGAGCGATAAGTTTAAGATGAACTTTAAGATTGTTCTTCCGGCAGCGATTGTAACGGCAATCATATATTATCTCATGACAATGCACGGTTCTTCCGAATTGGAACTCGGAGAATATAATGTATGGCAGGTGCTTCCGTATCTGCTCGTGCTGATTGGCGCGCTTGTCGGAATCAACGTTTTCGTTGTTCTTATTTTCGGAACGGTTGCTTCCGTGATTGCAGGCGTTGCTACAGGCGCGATGGCGACGAGCGAGATTTTTACAAGCATCGGCTCAGGCGTTACATCAATGTATGATATTACGGCGATTACTATTACGGTAGCTGCGATTGGCGCATTGGTAAAAGAATATGGCGGAATTGATGCGGTACTGCACTTCATCCACAAAAATACAAAGAGCAAGAAAGGCGCGCAGCTCAGCATTGCAGCTTTGGTTGCGGGTATAGACCTTTCGACTGCCAATAACACAATTGCAATCGTGCTTGCAGGCCCGATTGCCAAGGAAATCAGCCAGGAATATGACATCGACCCGAGAAGGACGGCGTCGCTCCTCGACATTTTCGCCTCGGTTGCACAAGGACTCATTCCTTACGGCGCGCAGATGCTTTATGCGGCTGCAGCGGCAGGCATTACAACCTATGCGATTATGCCGTATACTTTCTATCCGATGCTTATGGCTGTAAGTGCAATTGTGTTTATCTTTGGATTTTCACAGAAGGAGAAAAATCAGGGGAAAACCGAAAATGAAACAACTGAATCCTAAGGAAATCAACACGACGGCGCTCGCCTATATAGGCGACGCCGTTTATGAAATATACGTGAGAACGCGCGTGCTAGAAGCATCTGGCGATGCACAATTGGCATATGGGGCACATGTGGATGCGCTGCACAAGCGAGCCATCAGGTATGTCAAGGCGAGCGGGCAGGCGAAAGCTGTCAAGAAGATGATTGCAGATGGTTTTCTCACGGAGGATGAAGAGGCACTCGTTCGCAGGGCGAGAAACCACAAGACGGCGAGCAAACCCAAGAATGCGGACGCCATGGACTACAAATACGCCACAGCTTTTGAGGCTTTAATAGGACATCTGCACCTTACGGGAGAGAACGAGCGCAAAGAAGAAATCATTCAGCAAGCATTTGCGATCATAGATGAGAAATAATTACTACAAATCGCAAATAGACGATGCGATACTTGGCTGAATAAGATATGAGGGGCATAGGTATGTCAAACAAAAAGGAAAACGAAAAGACTAATACGAAATCGAATCTCAAGGCAGAGGTCAAGATGTTTCTGGCTCTTACGGTTGCGTCAGCCATCATTGCCTTTAACCTGAAGAGCTTCGTCAACACTGGAGGGCTGTTTCCGGGTGGCTTCAGCGGACTGTCTCTATTGATTCAGCAGATTTTTAGCTCGTTCTTTGGAATCAGCATCCCATATTCAGTTCTTTACATTCCGCTCAACTTGGTTCCGGCTTATATCGGGTTCAAGTACATAGGAAAGCGATTTACGATTTACTCGTTTTACTTGGTATTCCTGTCCAGCTTCCTAACTGACCTTTTCCCGGCGGTGACGATTACATCGGACATCTTGCTAATAGCGGTGTTTGGAGGCATCATCAATGGTGTTGCAGTCAGCGTTACCCTCATCAGCGGAGCAAGCGGCGGCGGAACTGATTTCATCGCGATTTATTTTTCCGAGAAGAAGGGCATAGATGTATGGAACTATATTTTGATGGCAAACGCGGTAATTTTGATTACTGCGGGCATATTGTTCGGGTTTGACAAGGCACTTTACTCGATAATCTTCCAGTACACGAGCACGCAGATTCTGCAGACGATGTTCAAACGTTACCAAAAGGATACGCTGCTCATTATTACCGACCAGCCGACTGCGGTTTACGGCAAAATCCGTGAGTTAACTCATCACGACGCGACTTTGATTGAGGGCAGCGGCTGCTACGAAGGTGCGACGAGAAA
>CAVEOR010000112.1:0-4451 GCA_963617285.1 Anaerovoracaceae bacterium
TTGCTTACATCTTTATAGTTGAGCTGGTACTGGCCGTCCTCGTATGTGAACTTGTAGAAGCCGTCGCCGTGTGAGCCCTCGTCTGGCTTGAGCGCGAGCACGCCCTTTTCCTGAACGAGCTTGAAAATATCCTCAAAGCTGTTCACATAGCCCTCCGGCAGGTCCATCATCGAGATAACCTTGTTGTTACCGTTCTTGCAAATGATGTGATAGTAATACTCTGGGAAGCAATTGTTATATGCCGAGCAAACATACTTGACCGTGATCTTGTCCTCCATCCACTTCCTGTACTTCGGGTTGATGTGACGGAGCCACTTGTATTCAAAGTCGGAGATATATTCGCCGATATTCTCGTCGGTTATGCCGTATTGCTTGATTCTATAGGAAAGGAAACCTCTCTTGTACGCCCAAAGCTTCTGGCCGAGGCTCGCTTCCTTGTTTGTCCTGAAATCCTTCCAAACGTCTTGAATCCACTTGATTGAAAGATATGGAATGAGTCCCTTCGGGTAGAACATCTTGGCGAATCTCGCACGAACCTTGAGCTTGACCTTTTTCCAGCCACGGGCAATTCTCGTGCCTTCCTTCGCGTATGCTTCCTTCTTCTGCGCAACCTTGCGAGTCAAATACGCACTCGTCTGCTTGCTGAACGGCTTGCATGTCGGGTAATCCGGCATGTTCATCATTCTCGTGATCTTGAAGCCGTCCTCGTTTATGACGATTTCACAGCCGAAGAACTCAAGCTGCGGTACGAAAACGCAAAGTTTCTCAATCGTAGCCTTGATCTGGTCCCAGTGCGGAATCTTCTGACCTCTCCATGTTCCCGCAACCTCGTCGCAAACCTCTGCGCGGATTTCGCGGTACCTATCGTCGAGCACATCCTCTTCTTCGAGGCTGTCTGCCTTTCTCTGCTCGCTCGTCATCACACGCTTTTTCTCGTATTCGTCAAAGACAAAATACGCATCACCGATGACTGGATTGTCGCCAAACTCGTTGAAAACAATGAGATTCAGCACGCCGTTATCCACGATGTCTGAAGTCTTAACCCTTTCTCTGATTACGAGGGTCGAGTGGAATCCCGACAGGTGCTTTTCCAGTGCCTTTTCAGAGAATTTTTTCTCGTCAAAGTAAAACTCTCCGTCCTTATATTCTATGGTCGAAGCCGACGTGCCGTTTGCAGGCATGAGGCTGACCTCGCCTTTTTCCTTGATCAAATCAAATATTTCAGCAAAACTTCCGCCGTAAACACCGTCCTCGAGGTTCGTAACGACAGTCTCGTCGTAGCGCTTGCTGATTTGGTAGTAAAGCTTCGGCATGTCGCCGCGGAAAGGCTTGAAAATCGTATGAATCGTTACCTTGTCCGTGATCCACTTGCTGTAGCCGCCGTTCAGCGGTCTGAGGAAAGAATATTCCCTTGCGGAGATGTAGTCGTCCACATTCTCTGCGTTTATTCCAAGGCGCTCAACCTGCTCGGGCATGAAGCCATGCCTTATTGCCCAGTTCGTCTGGCGTCTGCTGTAGCCATAATTCTTCGTTCTATGTCTGTAAACCTCGCGCACCCAGCGTCTTGCCTCACCGCCGGTGAAGCCTCTCGAAACAGAGCCCAGTGCGAGGGCGTTTACTACAAGTTTCTTAAATCCCATTGTCTATCTCCTATTATTGTAATCCTCTGGCGTATTGAAATCCTGCGTGCCGTCCGCCAAAACTACGAACTTGCCAGCGATTTTTTTCTCACCAAACGGAAGATTCATGTACGACTGGTAAACCTGCCAGCCGATGCACTTTTCAATCTTTCCATCTATAAATAACTGCCGCACCCTGTCGACGTGATGCTTCAGAAGCGCCCCGTCAGATGCCTTAACCGCAACGATGCTTCTCGGATTGCCGAAGAACAGAATCCCGCCATCTGCTGGCGTTCCCGTAATCTCCCGCACTGCCTCCTCCGAGTAAAACGTGTCTCCATACAGGAAGCAAACATCGTCCTCGATGAGCTCCTCCGTGAAGCGGTCGACCTCATATATGTTGTTTTTTGGCTCGTAGCGAGTGGCGCCCGCGACCTCGTATCGCTCGTCGTGCGAAGTGATGATGACCTCACAGCCCGCGTCGAATTCCTTCAGCAATCGAACCGTCCTGGCCAGCAATGTCTCGCCATCGATTTCGATGAGATGCTTGGGGATGCCGCTGTAGTTTGCCCAGCGCGTGCCTTTGCCGTCCGCCATTATTATATACTTCATTGGTTTTTCCTTTTATTTAATAACGCCGTGTGCGCGATAGAACTCACCGAGCTCGCCGTGACGCTGTCCGCCCCAAAGCTGGATGATGTTAACGCCAGATGATGTATTCGCCTCTATGATGCAATGTCCCTCTTCAGTGATCAAAATATCCCATGCGATAAAGTGCATGTACGGCAATTTATTCGCCAGGTCAAGCATGTCCTTCTTCAGCTGCTGCCAGCCCGGAACCTGCACGCCCTCAATCGGTGCGCCAGAATCCGGATGAACCTTGTAGACGTTTCTGTTATGCAAGCATCTCGCCTCGCTCAGCACACCCGTCTCAAGGTCGATGTTTGCAACCAGTCCGCCGCGGCTTCCGTTATCAACCGGAATCGTGTCATGCGTGCCGATTCTCTGAACCGCGAAGAACACCTTGAACATGTGCGTCTTCGGGTCCTTGAGGGTGATGAATCTAATCGTATTTACTGTCTTGTCATAGATTTCGTCAAGATAGTGGTGCTGCTTCATCGATTCGCTGAGGAACCAGTCGTCGTGCTTCTTCAGGTATGCGATAAAGTCCTCTTTGCTTATCGGCTTCAGGTCAATGCAAGGCGTGTCGTTCTCGTAATCGTAGGTCATGATTACAACGCCCGTGCCCTTGCCCTTGCCATACGGCTTGAAGAAATAGCTTCCCTTCTCCTTCAGCAAAGTAAGTGCATCTTCGTATTCCATCGCCACGCTCTCGAAGCTCGAAAGGTGCCCGCGATTCTTAATCATGTAACTCTCTGGCACGCGAACGTATTGCTTGAGGATCTCAGCCGATGCAATCTTGTTATTGCAAACGAAGTCAAAGGGCTCGTTGATGTATCTGGAGCGGTACCAGTCAAATTCAGACAGGTATTCGCCCTTGTCGTTATGGTCAAAGTCGTAGAGCATCCACTGATCTGCGAGGAAGCCCCCACACAGGTTTGCTTTGATTTTCTTGTAAAACGGGCACTTGAAGTGATTCTTCGCAAACAAAATTCTTCTGAAGTACAGGAGAATCAGCTTAAGCTTCTTCACTGCCCACCGTGCAAATTTGAAAAAGTCCATTTTTCTACCTTCTTTATATATCTCTCGGCTCCCCTAAAGGGGAGCTGTCAGCCGAAGGCTGACTGAGGGGTCATCCCAAATTACTAATCACTAGCCGCGCAATCTTCTCGGTCGATGTTCCGAGCTCGCTTGGCAGGTATTTTTCTCTATAGCTTGCGAGCGCTGCGTCATTGTAATTCCCAGACTTCAGCTGAGCGATGAGCCCCGCCGCATCTCGGAACACGCAGCTTGGCATAACCTCGAACAAATCGATGTTCATGCCGTTCTTTTCTCTATATTCCTCGTAATCATATACGAAATAGTATGTCTTCTTGTTCAGCACCGCGCCTTCGATTGCAATCGCCGAATAATCCGTGATCAGATAATCCGCCGCTGCGAGAATCTCAGCCGATGTCAGCTCTGGACAAGTATATACACCAGGGATGTCGTCGAGCGATTTGACCGTTTCGCCACTGCCGAGGTTCACCGTGTCGAGCTCAATCTTCTGGTTCGGGTGTCCCTTGATTATCAAGGCGTAATCGCTACCAGCTGCGCCAGCCTGCTCATCCTCCTGCTTGCCTTCTGCCTTTACTATGTCGAGCAGTCCTTCCCACTCGAGCTTAATCCCTCTGCGGAAAGTCGGAGCATAGAGCACAATCATCTTGCCCGCAAGCTCCGGATAAGCAGCGAGAACCTTCTTCCTGTTTGCCTCCTCAGTCGCCAGCAGATAGTCGATTCTCGGAAGCCCGTAGTTTCTCAGCTTATCCTCGGTAGTCCCAAAGGACGCGCAGTAAAACGGATTCCATGCCGAGCCGCCTGCGATTATGTAGTCATATCCCTCGTGCATCTTCATCAGGCGAGCGATTTCCTCGCCTCTGCCCGATTCCTTGCCGAGCGTCTGATAGCCGGATTGCTTGATCTTGCCCAGTGCGTGCCACATTTGGATAACCGTCAGCGATTTCTTATGTTTCAGAATCGAAACCGCCGGCCAATACGCATCGAGCACGCAGACCTCAGATGTCGCAAGGTGGTACATGCTTGCGAGCGTCGACTTTGCGAAGGCTATCATGCTCGCCATGCCGCCCGCGCCCTCGAGCCTGTGGCAAATCGAGACTATCTTAATCGCTCCTGCTGCTTGCTTCTGCAGCTCGTCTTCCAGCATCCGAAAGT
>CAVEOR010000113.1:0-4444 GCA_963617285.1 Anaerovoracaceae bacterium
GCGTCGAGCATCACATCCGCGTTTCCGTGGTCGGCCGTGAGCAAAAGCTGGCCGCCCACGCTGAGAACCGCATCCACCACTCGCTCAACGCAAGAATCGAGCGCTTCAATCGCCTTAACCGCCGCCTCGAACACACCTGTGTGTCCGACCATGTCGGCATTCGCAAAGTTCAGGATTATAACATCATATTTCTCCTCGCGGATCTGCTCTACCACAGCATCCGTCACCTCGAACGCGCTCATCTCTGGCTTCAGGTCGTATGTCGCAACCTTCGGTGATGGGATGAGGATCCTGTCCTCGAGCGGATTCGGAGCCTCAACTCCGCCGTTGAAGAAGAATGTCACGTGCGCATATTTCTCCGTCTCGGCAATTCTGAGCTGGCTGAGACCGTTCGCCGCGAGGTATTCGCCGAGAGTGTTATTGATCGTCTGCGGTGGGAATGCGACTTCCACATTCGGAATCGTCACGTCGTATTGCGTCATGCAGACGTAAACGAGGTCGCCTAACTTCTCACGCTTAAACCCGTTGAATTCTGAGTCCACGAAAGCCCTCGTGATTTCGCGGGCGCGGTCAGGGCGGAAGTTGCAGAAGATAACCGAGTCGCCGCTCTGAACTGGACGGAATCCCTTGCATGCTACAGGCTCGATAAACTCGTCCGTCTGACCTGCAGCATACGCCTGCTCAACCGCTTCAGAAGCGGTGAGGCCGCTCGCCTTGCCGCCTGTCAGCGTGCTGTATGCCTTTTCAACTCTCTCCCAGCGCTTGTCTCTATCCATCGCATAGAACCTGCCGCTGATCATTCCGATTTCGAGCGCCGGAATCTCAGCTGCGAGCTTTTCCATTTCCTTTATATAGTTGATGCCGGAAGTCGGCGGAACGTCGCGGCCGTCCATGAACGCATGGAGCACGATTGACCTGACGCCAGAATCCGCTGCATGCCTGATTGTTGCCTTGATATGTTCGATATGGCTGTGCACGCCACCGTCCGAGAGCAAACCGAAAATGTGCAGCGTGGAATTTTTTGCGTGTGCAATCGCTTTGTTGATTGCTGCGTTCTGCGCGAATTCGCCATCCTCGATAGCTTTCGTGATTCGCGTGAGCTCCTGGTAGACGATTCTGCCTGCGCCGATGTTCAGGTGGCCGACCTCGGAATTTCCCATTTGCCCCTCGGGGAGCCCGACAGCAAGCCCGCTCGCCTGAAGCTGGATATGCGGGTACTTCGCGAAGATTTTATCTAAATTCGGCGTGTTTGCCGCCTTTATCGCGTTTCCGTATTCCGACGGATTCAGCCCGAAGCCGTCTAATATCATGAGCATCATTAAATTTTTCTTCATTATATAAATCCTCCGATTGTTGTCTACGAATGTAATTCCGCGTGACGCGGGCCTACCTTTATATATTACCAAATTCGCAGGAGAAAAAACAGTATCGAGGCGGAAAAATTTATGGTAAAATGTAAGTAGACTGCGCGAGCAATTTTTTCAGAAAAATGGGGGTCGAAGAATGAATTGGAGTAGCGAACAGAAAAGGGCGATTGAGCTTAGGGATAAGAACATTTTGGTGGCGGCGGCTGCTGGCTCGGGCAAGACGGCTGTGCTCGTCGAGCGCATCAAGCGACTGATACTCGAGGGCGAGTGCGACATCGACCAGATGCTCGTCGTTACGTTCACGAACGCGGCGGCATCCGAGATGAAGGCGAAAATCGAGGATGCGATACAGAAGGCGATTGCCGACAACAAGTCGGAGTTTCTCACGCGCCAAATCGACAAGCTTCCGCTTGCTAATATTTCAACGTTCCATGCGTTTTGCCTCGAGGTGATCCGCAGGTATTTCTATGTCATCGATATCGACCCGAGTTTCAAGATTTGCGACAATGTGCAGCAGGAACTTCTGAAGGAGCAGGCGCTCGACGAGCTTCTGCGCCAGTATTTCGAGGAGTCGAGACCTGAGTTTCTGGAGTTCTTGAGCAAATACAGCGGCGAGCGCAACGAGAGCAGGTTCCGCGCGACGGTTCGCAGGACGTATGAAACCATACTCAGTCTGCCGGAGCCGTTCGAATGGCTGGAGTCTGCGGTTTCCGACCTCAACGTGAGTTACACGGAATTCGCCAATGGCAAAATTTGCGACATTATCTTTGCGGATGCGCTTGCACAGCTGGCGGCAGCAATGATTCCGATTGCTGCGCTGGTGGACGAGGCTAAGGCTTATGAGCACGATGGCATCACGCAAATCGTCGGGAAGCATTGGCAGCTGGCAGGGGATTTGCTCGAGCTAGCTGAGAAGCGGGACTTCGATGCGCTGAGCGATAAGCTTGCGGGAACCAGGATGCCGACGCTCGGAAAGAGCTATTTCAAGGAAGACGAGAAGCACACTGCCTCTGAACTTGATTATTGGAAGGCAGAGATCGAATCTGCAAGGGAACCGCTGAAGGATGCGGTGGCTTACCTAAAGAAAAATTATTTTTATGATAGTTTGGCCGAGATATATGACGGCGTGATTTCGTGCGCAGGCGATGCGGTATTTTTCCTCGAGGTGATGCGTGATTACGACGAGATTTTTTCTGGGCTTAAGAAAAAGAAGGGCGTTGTCGACTTTGATGATATCCAGCATTTCGCGTATGAAATTTTGAAGGATGAAGAGGTCAGTGCGTTTTATCGAGAGAAGTTCAAATATATTTTCATCGACGAATATCAGGACAGCAATGTTTTGCAGGAGGCGCTGGTTGACCGAATCAAGCGCGAGAACAACGTGTTCATGGTTGGCGACGTGAAGCAGAGCATCTACAAGTTCCGCTTGGCTGAGCCGGCGATTTTCCAGGCAAAATACAGGGATTACCGCGATGGCGCAGATCCGAATTCCGAGAAAATCGATCTGAACCGCAATTTCCGCAGCAAGAAGTCGGTCATTGGTTTCATTAACAGGATTTTTTATCGGATTATGCCCGGTTATGACAGCGACGCGGCGCTATACATGGGCGATGTGAATGGCGAGAAGTGCAATTTCGCGCCGAAGATTTTCCTCGCGGAGACGCCTTGGGACGAGAATGCGCAGCTCGACGATGAGCTGAAGAATATGCTAAAGGCCGAGAAGGAGGCTTTGGCGGCGGTGAAGATCATCAAAGACTCGCTCGGGCAGACGATTTTTGATAGCAAATTGCAGAAGGAGCGTCCGCTTGGGAAGGGAGATATCGTGATTTTGATGCGTGCGGTCAGGAATTACGGCGATATTTTCTATAAAATTTTGTCGGACAACGATTTGCCTGCGTATATCGACGACAATGACGGGTATTTCGACACGATGGAGATAAATATTTTCATGTCGCTGCTGGCGGTCATTGACAATGAGAAGCAGGATCTGCCGTTGATTACGGTCATGCGGTCGGAGATTTTCGGGTTTGAAATTGCGCAGCTCGCGGAGATTAGAATTGCGGCGGGGAGCGAGTGCTCGTACCATGATGCTGTTGTCACCTATGCGGAGTGTGGGGGTGACCAAAATCTGAAGGCCAAGTGCGTGCAGGCGCTTCGCTCGATTGCGGAGTGGCGCGACATGGCTCGGATGCTTCCGCTGGAGGAGCTCGTTTGGCAGCTCATGCTGGACACGGGATTTTACATTGCGATGGGGGCGATGCCTGCTGGTTCGAGGCGGCAGGCGAATTTGCGTGCGCTCTGCGACAAGGCGCGGGCGTATGAGGGCGACTCGCTCTACGCCTTCCTACAATATATAGAGGCGGTCAAGCAGCGCAAGGTCAGTATGGGCCAGGTGAAGATGGCGGCCGAGGGCGACGATACGATCAGGATCATGACGATTCACAAGTCGAAGGGGCTTGAGTTTCCGATGGTCATCCTGTCGGGGATTTGCCGCCATTTGAATTACACGAAGAAAAGTCGCGAATTCGCGATTCACAAGGATGTCGGGATTGGGTTCCCGATTGTCGATAGCAAGAACTGCGTGATGAAGTTTGGAATTATCCAGAATGTGATTCACGCGATGGTGCGTGCGGAGGAGGCCGAGGAGGAGAAGCGTATTCTATACGTTGCGATGACTCGTGCGAAGGATGTTCTGTACCTGCTGGGGATTACGGATAGCTATGTGCAGGCGATTAACGCGGGGTACAGCGATACATCGTACCTTGGCATGTGCCTGGGCATGGGTGTATTGCCGCAGCGCATTGACAACAGTGAGCTTGTGGCGCTGTCGCAGGGGCGCAAGCGGAATATTGCGCAGGGGCTTGCGCTGCTGGATGCGGCGGCGACGGGCGCTGGCGGAGGTAGCACGGCTGGGGCAGCCGCGCCGTCTGTGGACCTGGGAGGCGCGGCCAGGGCGGCCGCGCCTGGCCCTCGGTGGACTCGGGCGGGCCAGGGCTCCGCTGGCCCTGCGGACCTGGAGGCCAGCGGAGCGGTTGCGTCCACAGCGGACTCAGCGGACGCAACCGCGGCCGCCCAGG
>CAVEOR010000114.1:0-4402 GCA_963617285.1 Anaerovoracaceae bacterium
CAACTCAAGCCACCACGTCAAGCGCCCGTGTCACCCTCGGCAAGCACGACGCCCCGATGCTCACCAAGCAAGAAAAGCGGATCTTAGAGAAATTTCTAGGCGGCAATCAATGACCCCTCCGCCTCGCTTCGCGAGGCACCTCCCCTATAGGGGAGGCGAGAGAATATGGGTTTCGAAAGCCAGCTTCCCTTTTGGGGAACCGAGAGACATTTTTTTGAAAAAAACCTTGACTTTTACCCGCCAAAAAAGTAAAATATTCGGGTAAGTAAATATTTCGGGCAGTGAAGGAACCAGTAACCTTGCTTGGAACCTAAGAGAGAATAGTCCCAGGGCGCGAAGGCGAAAAGCCGCGAGAATGCGAGGCCGAAGGTCGAAGAACCAAGGCAGCGGCAAGCGAGCGTAAGCAGCAAAGCGCGAGGCTGGAAGGACTAAGGGAATGGCACGTGCGAATATCACTCTGGAGCCCAACACACTAAAGAGAGGCGGCCTTGATAGAGGCTCGCAATTAGGGTGGTACCGCGGTTAATGATAATCGTCCCTAAATCAAAAATTCATTGGTTTAGGGATTTTTTTCTGCAAATTTTCGCAAGTGCGAATGCAAACGCGAGCAAGCAGAGAATAACCGAAAAACCGAGAATAACCAATGAGGAAAGGATCACATAAAATGTTCAAGAAATTATCAGAAAAGCCCGTTGCAGAAGTGCAAAACGAGCAAGTCGCAAAGTGGAAAGAAGAAGACCTTCTCCACAAGTGCGTAACAGCAAGAGAAGGAAGCCCTTCGTTCGTATTCTATGAAGGACCTCCAACAGCAAACGGCAAGCCAGGCATCCACCACATGATGGCAAGAACCCTCAAGGACTCCATCAACCGTTACAAGACGATGCAGGGCTACCAAGTAAAGAGAAAAGGCGGCTGGGACACTCACGGCCTGCCAGTAGAAATCGAAGTTGAGAAACAGCTTGGCTTCTCCGGCAAGCAGGATATCGAGGCTTACGGCATCAAGGAATTCAACGAAAAATGCCGCGAGTCCGTATTCACATACACAAACATGTGGACTGAGATGTCCGACCGCATGGCATACATGGCAGATATGGATAATCCATACATCACCCTCGACAACAACTACATCGAGACGGGTTGGTGGATCCTTCGCCAGGCATTCGACAAAGGCCTCATCTACGAAGGCCACAAGATTTTGCCTTACTGCCCACGTTGCGGAACAGGCCTCGCATCCCACGAGGTAGCGCAGGGCTACAAGATGGTCAAGGTAAACACTTTGACTTGTAAATTCAAGAAAAAAGGCACGGACAACGAGTATTTCCTCGCATGGACGACAACGCCTTGGACCCTCGCATCCAACATCGCACTCACTGTCGGCCCAGACATCGACTATGTCAAGGTCAAGATGACATCCGGCGATAACGAAGGCAACTATTTCTACCTCGCAAAGGGCCTTGCACCAAAGGTTCTCGCAGGTAACGAATATGAAGTAGTCGAAGAACTCAAGGGCTCCGAGATGGAATACTGGGAGTACGAACAGCTCATGCCGTTCTGCAAGCCAGATCCTAAGAAGAATGGCTTTATCGTAACCTGCATGGACTACGTTTCCACAGAAGATGGTACTGGTATCGTCCACACGGCACCTGCCTTTGGTGAAGACGACTATCAGTGCGGCCGCAAGTACAACCTCGCTGTCCTTCAGCCAGTTGACGAAAGAGGCAAGTACACGGAGACTCCGTGGGCTGGACGCTTTGTTATGGAAGACGGCCTGGACGTAGACATCATCAAATACCTCGCAGAGGGCGACAAGATTTTCAAGAAAGAAAAATTAGAGCATAACTATCCACATTGCTGGAGATGCGATACACCGCTGGTTTACTACGCAAAGCCATCCTGGTACATCGAGATGAGCAAGCTCAAGGACGAGCTCGTAGCGAACAACAATACAGTAAATTGGTTCCCGGATTATGTCGGCGAAAAGCGTTTTGGTAACTGGCTCGCAGAGGTCAAGGACTGGGCAATTTCGCGTTCGAGATATTGGGGCACGCCAATTCCAATCTGGAGATGCTCATGCGGTCACCTGCATTGCATCGGCTCCCGCAAGGAACTCGTAGAGCTCGCAAACGAAAAAATCGACGAGAGCATCGAGCTTCACCGCCCGTATGTTGACGACGTTACCCTCACTTGCCCAGAATGCGGCGGCGTAATGCACAGAATCCCAGAGGTTATGGACTGCTGGTTCGACTCCGGCTCAATGCCTTTCGCACAGTGGCACTATCCGTTTGAACACAAGGACGACTTTGATCAGCTCTTCCCAGCGGACTTCATCTGCGAAGGTATCGACCAGACGAGAGGCTGGTTCTACTCGCTGATGGCAGTTTCCACAATCGTAAAGGGCTGCGCACCATACAAGAACGTCCTCGTAAACGACCTCATCCTCGACAAAGAGGGCAAGAAGATGTCCAAGCACAAAGGCAACACGGTTAACCCGTTCGAAATGCTCGACAAATACGGTGCAGACGCTCCGAGATGGTACCTGCTTTCCGTATCCCCAGCATGGACACCGACCAAGTTCGACGAGGAAGGCCTCAAGGATATCGTAAGCAAATTCTTCGGCACTCTGAAGAATGTATATAATTTCTTCGTTCTGTACGCAAATCAGGACGATATCGATCCGCGCCAGTTCTCGGTTGCATATGAGAATAGACCTGAGCTTGACCGCTGGATCCTCAGCAAGTACAACCAGCTGGTTCACGACGTAACGGAGTACATGGACGAATACGACCACATGAAGACCGTAAGAGCAATCACGGATTTCGTGGCAGAAGACCTGTCCAACTGGTACATCCGCCGTGCTCGCCGCAGATTCTATGCGCCAGAGCTCACGGACGACAAGAAGAGCGTTTATGCGACGACATACGAAGTTCTCGTTGGCGTAGCAAAGATGATCGCGCCAATCGCTCCGTTCATCTCAGACGAAATGTATAAAAACCTCACGGGCGAGGACACGGTTCACACCGCATACTTCCCTAAGGCAAACATGGATCTCGTAGACAAGGGCGTTGAGGAGAGAATGGATATCGTCAGAGCTCTCGTAGCCCTTGGCCGCGGAACTCGTGAGAAGGAGAGAATCAAGGTTAGACAGCCGCTTTCGAGCGTTCTCGTTGACGGCAAGTACGAGCACATCATGGGCGACCTCACACCGCTCATCATGGAAGAGCTCAATGTCAAGAAAGTAGTTTTCGAGAAAGATCTCGACCAGTATATGAACTTCCAACTCAAGCCGAACTTCAAGGCGGCAGGTCCAGTTCTGGGTGGCAAGATCAAAGCGTTCGGTGGCGCCCTCGCCAAGGAGGATCCAGCTGCATTCGTTGCAAAGGTTGAGTCCGAAGGCAAGGTAGATATGGAACTTGATGGCGAGACCTTCGAAATCACGAAGGACTACCTCGACATCAGAATCACAGCCAAGGAAGGTTTCGCGGTTGCGATGGAGAACAACATCTTCACAATCCTCGACACGACGCTCACGCCTGAGCTCATCGACGAGGGACTCGCAAGAGAGCTTATCTCCAAGGTTCAGCAGCTCCGTAAGCAGGCTGATTACGAGATGATGGATAACATCGTAATCACAGTCGACGCTGATGCAGACGTTAAGGCTGCAATCGCAAAACACGCTGACTACATCAAGAGCGAAACCCTCGCAGTCGACCTTAAGGACGGCGCTTGCGAGAAGTCGTACGACCTCAACGGCCATAAGACGGGAATAGCAGTCGAACGAGTATAGATGAAAAAAATCGCCCTGGCGTTTGCCAGAGCGATTTTTTAATGGCTGTATATATTTACTACTGGATGAATTCTCCGCCCTTGAGAATCTTCTTCTCAAGCTTGCCGCTGTACTTGGAACCACCTGAGAGCTGTTCCTTCTGGATTGCTCTGATCTTGAGCGGAAGAGAGAACAGGTTGATGAATCCTTCTGCATCGTGCTGGTTGTAAACCTCATCAGCACTGAATGTAGCGAACTCTTCGCTATACAGAGCGTAGTCGGACTTGCTTGCAACTGGAAGAGCATTGCCCTTGTAGAGCTTCATCTTGACCGTACCAGTAACCTCGTTTTGAGTAACATCAACGAATGCAGAGATTGCCTCACGAACTGGAGTGAACCAGAGTCCATCGTATACGAGCTGAGCGAACTTCTGAGCAACTATCGCTTTGTACTGCATTGTGTCTCTGTCAAGGATGAGTCTTTCGAGGTCTTCGTGAGCAGCGTACAGAATTGTTCCACCTGGAGTCTCATAAACGCCTCTGGACTTCATGCCGACAAGACGGTTCTCGATGATATCGATTGTACCGATACCGTTCTTGCTGCCGAGCTCGTTGAGCTTGTTGAGGAGGCTAACTGCGT
>CAVEOR010000115.1:0-4384 GCA_963617285.1 Anaerovoracaceae bacterium
GCTGCGGCAGACCTTCAGTTCGAGAGGGCTGCAGAGCTTCGTGACCAGATTTTTGAATACAAGGTAAGGTTATAGGAAATGTCAAAAGACATAATTATAAAAGGTGCAAACGAGAATAATTTGAAGCATATCGACGTGAGGATACCCCGCGACAAGCTCGTCGTTTTGACGGGGCTTTCGGGCTCGGGCAAATCGTCGCTGGCTTTCGATACGATATATGCGGAGGGGCAGAGGCGCTACATGGAGAGCCTGTCATCCTACGCAAGGCAGTTCCTCGGGCAGATGGAAAAGCCAGATGTGGAGTATATCGAAGGACTTTCGCCAGCGATTTCCATCGACCAGAAGACGACGAACCGCAACCCGCGCTCGACTGTCGGCACGGTCACGGAGATTCATGATTACCTGAGACTGCTGTATGCTCGCGTGGGCAAACCCCATTGCCCGGTCTGCGGACGGCTGATTTCCAGCCAGTCGGTGGACCAGATGGTGGATACGATTATGGGCTTCGAGGAAGGAACCAAGCTTATGGTTCTCTCACCAGTCATCCGCGCTCGCAAGGGCACCCACGAGAAGGTGCTTGACCGCATCAGGCGTGAGGGCTTCCTCAGGGTTCGCGTAGACGGAGAAATCAAGCTCCTCGAAGAAGACGAAATCAAGCTTGAGAAGACATACAAGCATACGATAGAGATAGTTGTCGACAGAATCGTCGTCAAGCCAGGGCAGGAGAGCCGTATCGCAGAAGCCTGCGAACTTGCAATCGCACAGGGCGACGGACTCGTATCGGTAATAGGCGATTTTTACGACCAGCACTATGAGAGGACGTTCAGCACCAAGTTGGCTTGCCCAGACCACGGAATCAGCGTTGAAGAACTTGAACCGCGTATGTTCTCCTTCAATGCGCCTTTCGGAGCATGCCCGACATGTAACGGTCTCGGATTCACGCAGAAGCTCGACCCGAAGCTTCTCATTGACGAGAGCAAGAGCATAGACGAAGGGGCACTTCAGCCGATATTCGGGACGATGGAATTCAGCGGATTTTATCGGCAGCTCGTGGCGGCACTCATCCGCGACCACGGCGTTGACTCGTCGGTTCCGCTTAAGGATATGCCTGAGAAATTCCGCCAGGAGCTTTACTATGGCACGGGCGAGCGGCACCTCGTTTACGACTATGTGAGCAGGAGCACTGGCTCGGTTTCCCATCAGGACAGAGCCTTCGAGGGTGCGATTAACAATATCGAGCGGCGCTATCGCGATACGACGTCGCAATATTTCAAGGACAAAATGGAAAAATACATGACCGTAAAGACCTGCCCGGATTGCGGCGGCAAGCGTCTGAAGCCGGAGATTCTGGCGGTTACGGTCGGTGATAAGAATATAGCCGAGCTTTCTGACATGTCGATTCGTGAGGCACTTGATTTTATCGAGCATATCGACTTTTCGGAAAAGGATGCGATGATTGCTCGCCAGATTATCAAGGAAATCAAGGCAAGGCTCGAGTTCCTTGTGGACGTTGGACTTGACTACCTGACGCTGAGCAGAAGTGCGGGAACGCTGTCAGGCGGTGAGTCCCAGAGAATCAGGCTTGCGACGCAGATCGGTTCGGGGCTGGTCGGAGTGCTTTATATACTCGACGAGCCGAGCATTGGACTCCATCAGAAGGACAACGAGAAACTGCTCGCAACGCTTCGGCACCTGACGGACATCGGAAACACCTTGATCGTGGTTGAGCACGACGAGGACACGATGTATGCGGCGGATCACATCGTCGACATCGGGCCAGGTGCTGGAATCTACGGCGGCGAGCTGGTGGCAGAGGGCACGGTCGAGGATATCAAGAAGTGCAAGGAGTCTTTGACGGGGCAATACCTGTCTGGGGCGAAGAAGATTGCGGTTCCGAAGTCCAGAAGACCTGGCAACGGCAAGAGCATAATCGTGAGGGGTGCCCGTGAGCACAACCTGAAGAATATAGATGTAGAATTTCCGCTTGGCAAGCTCGTCTGCGTGACCGGAGTTTCCGGCTCGGGTAAGAGCAGCCTCGTGAACGAAATTTTATATAAAGGGGCGGCGCATGTGACGAATCGCCTGCAGGAGGAGCCTGGCGAACACGACGGAATCCTCGGCCTTGAGAATATCGACAAGGTAATCGATATCGACCAGTCGCCGATTGGCAGAACTCCGCGCTCCAACCCTGCGACGTACACGGGGATGTTCAACAGCATCAGAGACCTGTTCGCGAGCCTGCCAGAGGCAAAGCTTCGCGGCTACGAGAAGGGGCGTTTCAGCTTCAATGTCAAGGGCGGACGCTGCGAGGCATGTAGCGGCGACGGAATCATCTGCATAGAGATGCATTTCTTGCCTGATGTCTACGTGCCGTGCGAGGTCTGCAAGGGCAAACGCTACAACCGCGAGACGCTCGAAGTCAAGTATAAAGGCAAAAGTATCTTTGATGTACTTGACATGAGTGTCAGTGAGGGTTTAGAATTCTTTAAGAACATACCTTCAATTGCAAGGCATCTCGAGACGCTGGAGGAGGTCGGCCTCGGCTACATCAAGTTAGGCCAGCCGTCGACGCAGCTTTCGGGCGGCGAGGCGCAGAGAGTCAAGCTTGCCTCAGAACTTGCGAAGAGGAGCACGGGCAAGACGCTGTACATCCTGGACGAGCCGACCACGGGACTGCACTTTGCGGATGTGGACAAGCTGCTGGCTGTGCTTGACAAGCTGGTGGATGCTGGCAACACGGTGGTTGTAATCGAGCACAACCTCGACGTAATCAAGCGCGCGGATCACATCATTGACCTCGGACCAGATGGCGGCGACCGCGGTGGTACAATCGTGGTGACTGGCACGCCTGAAGAGGTTGCGAAGTGCAAGAAGTCCTACACGGGACAGTTCCTCAAGAAGATGTTAAAGAAGTAAGTAGAGGCAATGACCTTTGCGATAAATAATTTGACAGGAAAAGAAGTGCGATGAAAAGCGCACGCAAGGAGAAAAAATGGAAAAAAATCTTAATCTGACGATGCTCACAGACTTTTATGAAATTACCATGGCAAACGGGTATTTTCAGTCGGGGATGGCAGAGGACATTGCGTATTTCGATATGTTCTTCCGCAGAGTTCCAGACGGCGGCGGCTATGCAATCATGGCAGGCCTGGAGCAGCTCATCGGATACCTAAAGAATCTGAAATTTACGGATGGAGACATCGAGTATCTCCGCAGCAAGAACATGTTCTGCGAAGAGTTCCTTGACTATTTGAAGAACTTCGAGTTCAAGTGCGATGTTTGGGCGGTTCCAGAGGGTACGCCAATCTTCCCGTATGAGCCGATTGTGACCGTCAGAGGTCCTGTAATGCAGGCACAATTCATCGAAACTATGGTGCTCCTTTGCATCAACCACCAGAGCATGATTGCCACCAAGGCGAACAGAATCGTTCGTGCGGCTCAGGGTCGTCCAATCATGGAATTCGGCTCCAGACGTGCCCACGGTGCGGACGCTGCAATCCTCGGCGCTCGTGCAGCATATATCGGCGGATGCGCTGGAACTGCTTGCGCGATTGCTGATAGAGATTACGGCATAGCGGCGCTCGGAACCATGGCGCACAGCTGGGTTCAGATGTACCCAGACGAGTATTCCGCATTCAAAAAATATGCTGAGATATATCCGCAGAATTGTGTTTTGCTGGTAGATACATATAACGTTCTCAAGTCGGGCGTTCCAGCTGCCATCAAGGTCTTCAAGGAAATGAAGCCGCAGACCATGGGTATCAGAATTGACTCCGGCGACGTTTCCTACTTGACTAAGAAAGCTCGTAAGATGCTTGATGATGCTGGGCTTCAGGATTGCAAAATCGTCGTATCGAACTCGCTTGACGAATACATCATTCGTGATGTAATCCTCGAGGGTGCGAAGATTGACTCTTTCGGCGTTGGCGAGAGACTGATTACTGCCAAGTCTGAGCCTGTTTTCGGCGGTGTATACAAGCTTGCTGCGCTTGAGAAGGACGGCGTGCTCACTCCGAAGATCAAGATTTCCGAGAACGTTGAGAAGATTACGAACCCTGGATTCAAGGGTCTGTACAGATTATATAGCAACGAGACTGGCAAGGCTCAGGGCGACGTTATCACGGTTGCCGACGAGACGATTCCAATTCAGGACGAGTACGAGATTTTCGACCCGAACGCTGTTTGGAAGAAGACGGTTGTCAAGAATTACAGCGTTAGAAACCTGCATGTTCCGATTTTCGAGAATGGTAAGTGCGTTTACGAGAGCCCGGATATCGAGACGATCAAGGCTTACTGCAAGGAGCAGGTTGCAACGCTCTGGGATGAGACGCTCAGACTCGAGAACCCGCAGACGTACTATGTTGACTTGTCGCCGAAGCTGTGG
>CAVEOR010000116.1:0-4275 GCA_963617285.1 Anaerovoracaceae bacterium
GACTACGACTAGCAAGACTTACACAGATACGAAGGCTAAGAAGGGCACGAAGTACTACTACAAGTGCAAGGTTCTCGTATACGATGCAAACGGCAAGCTGATCGCAAAGACGAAGCTGTCGCAGTGCACGGCATCCGCGAAGAAGAGATAAGGTAGCCACGAAAGAAAAATCTGGCGTCTAAAAAGAGAAAGACGAACGAAAGGTCAGGCAGCGCGCCTGGCCTTTTTTATTGCTGGTTTTGCTCGGAGGCAAGATTTCTACAATCATAGGAACTGTTATCCTACAATCTTAGGAATTGAAAAGCAATAATCGTAGGAATTTTGTTGACGAGGGCGAGGAATTGTTGTATAATTTAGCCATAGAAAGATAATGGAGGTGGACTTCATGGCTGAGTATTACGAGAGACTCGTTGAAAAAACGATAGAGAGAAAGTTGAAATCTTCTGGGGCTGTTGTTGTAGAAGGACCGAAATTCTGCGGGAAGACAACGACTGCGCTTCGATATGCAAAGAGTTCAATCAGACTCAATACGAATCGCGCAATCGAGCTTGCGAGCTTGGAACCGAGGAATGTGCTCATAGGCGAGACACCGAGGGTCATTGACGAGTGGCAGACTGTGCCAGAAATCTGGAATGAGGTAAAGGCTTGGATTGACGAAAATCCTTCATTCGGGCAGTTCGTGTTGACAGGAAGTTCTACACCTGCGGACAAAAGCCAGATTTACCACTCTGGCGCGGGCAGAATTGCTACTGTCAAGATGCGACCTATGAGCCTTACTGAATCAAAAGACTCGAGTTGCAGTGTGTCTATTAGCAAACTTTTTGAAGACGCTGAGGCTGCGATTTTTGATGAAAATTCAGAAGGAAGCCTCGAGAAAATGGCATATTATATCTGCCGCGGTGGATGGCCGCTTTCTGTGGTGGCTGGCGAAGACATCGCTCTGGATGTCACGAAAAACTACTACGATGGACTTTTTAACTTCGAATACAGCGAGAATGAGAAATTCAGAAACAAGAACCCTGAGCTGATGAGAATGATTTTGCGGAGTTACGCCCGCAACATTTCCACGGAAGCGGCGCTCAAGACTATCCAGACTGATGTTGCGAGTTCAAACAGCAGGACGCTTGACAACAAAACTCTGACTGAATACTTGGATGCTCTGAAGGATTTGTTTATAATCGAGGATGTAATGGCCTGGAACCCAGATATCCGCAGCAAATCCGCTATTAGAACGACACCGACTCGGCATTTTGTCGATACATCTATTGCGGCTGCAGTTCTGGGAATTAGCCCGAGTGATTTGCTTAATGACCTGCACTCGTTCGGACTTTTCTTTGAGGACATGGCGGTTAGGGATTTGACGATTTATGCGGAGCGTTTAGGAGCGAAAGTTAAGCACTACCGCGATAGCTCGGGGCTTGAATGTGACGCCATAATGCATTTTGATAATGGCAAATGGGCGGCTATCGAGATAAAACTCGGTGGAGAGAAACTCATTGAAGAGGGCGCGAAGAACCTCGAGAAGTTGAAGAACGTTGTTGACAGCGACAAGCTAACTTTTCGGATGATTTTGACAGCGACGAGTGCTGCCTATCGACGCAAAGACGGCATATATGTTGCTCCACTGGATTGTTTGACGGTTTAGGTTTAACGAAAAAGATCAGGCGATTGCCTGGCCTTTTTCATTTTAGGGCATCTTATATTGCGTGTGGTGTACAATTTCGACGTTTTTTATCTTGCGTATAGCGTATGATGATTTTTTCTTTGTATATGCCGCGGATTTATGGTAAAATAGGTTAAGACAAGGCGCACGAAGCAGATTGGAGGTGCGGCATGGCGTTAGAGAACAAATTGGGGATTACGAGCTCGGCAGAGCTTGCCCGCCAAGAAGAGCTAATCAGCAAGAAAAAGGCTATGCAGCTCTTCGAAAACAGGATGCTGGAGCAGCTGCCTGCTGGCAAATTCGCAACATTGCAAGCGATACATAAGTACATGTTCGAGGACATATATGATTTTGCTGGCGAGCTGCGAACGGTCAACCTTGCGAAGGGTAACTTCCGCTTCGCACCGCTGATGTATCTGGAGGCAGCCCTTGCGAATATCGACAAAATGCCACAGACGAGTTTTGATGAAATCATAGAAAAATACGTCGAGATGAACATCGCGCACCCGTTCAGAGAGGGCAACGGCCGCAGCATTCGCATCTGGCTCGACCATATTCTGAGGACGGAAATCGGCAAGGTGGTCGACTGGAGCAAGGTGGACAAGGAGGATTACCTGCTTGCCATGGAGCGCAGCCCGATAAAGGACATAGAAATCAAGACGATACTGAGGGCAGCACTGACGGACGAGGTCGATAGCCGCGAGGTCTACATGAAAGGCATCGACCACAGCTACTACTACGAAGGCTATGTGACATACAAGACCGATGAGCTATAGCCCAGCAACGTGCTATCTCATCAAGGAATAGATCAATTTGAATGACGCATGTGCGTGCATTTAGCAACAGATAAGAAAAGGGGAAAGGGCAGGTTTATTATGAAGAGGAAAAATATGAGAAGAAGAATTTTGATGGTGGTTCTGAGCCTGTGCCTCGTATGCGGGCTGATGCCGAGCATGGCATTCGCAGGGACAATAAATGTTACAATCAAGGATCTGGCGGGTGACACTTACTCTCTGGGTGATATTAATGATGATGTGTCAATTGATTTCATAAGAGGAAAGTATGCAGACTTATTTAATGCATCAATTGACAACCTGAAGCTCATAGCGGAGAGTCAAGAACTCGAAGATGGGAAAACTCTAAACTGCTACAAATTCAACGACCCAAGCAGTTTGCAAATCTATTTGATAGGTAAAGCATGGACTGATGTAAAAACTAGCACAGAACTAAAAAACGCAATAGCATCCAATACATCGTTTATAGCGATTCGATTGACAGATGATATCGAAATTGACTCCACACTCGAGACTAAAAATAATCTTTACCTTGATTTGAACGGCCACGTGCTGAGCCTAGCAAAGGGTAAGAAGGGCAGTGTAATCAAAATAGACGAGGGTAGCTTGAAATTGATGGATACTAACACTGAAACGGTGCATAGATTCTCTCAAGCTGCAGGCGAAGGCGATAAACCTGGCCAATGGTACCTTGATGAAGCAAATGGCACCAAGGTTGTAAAAGGCGGTGTAATCACAGGCGGCAACAATGAAAACGGCGGTGGAGTATATGTACAAGCTAAGGATAGTTATGGACAGAAGTTTAACGAAGAACAACAACCTACATATTTCATCATGCACGGTGGCACGATATTTGGTTGTAACGCAACAAATGGCGGTGGCGTATATGTGCAAGACGGCACATATATAAGAGAAGGGCAATCAATTCCTTATGGCGTAAATTTCTTCATGCACGGCGGTGCAATATCAGGATGTAGTGCAACATATGGCGGCGGTGTATATATAAAAGGTTCCTACACAGAAAAATTTACTATGGATGGTGGCATCATATCCAATTGCAGTGCCAAACTTGGTGGCGGTGTATATATAGAAGGGAGACAGCTTAATTTGAATGTAAGGGGGGATTACCCTACCTTCAATCTGCAGGGTGGGACAATAAGCAACTGCAATGCCAGCGACACCGCAGGCGGGGTATATGTAGGTGAATATAGCGATAATAACAAAAAAGCCATTTTCAACATGTCAGGTAGCATAATAGAAAACTGCACTGCTGAAAATACCGGTGGAGTTTATGTCTGCGGAGCGAGCGAATTCAACATGTCAGGCGGCACGATAGAGAATTGCAAAAGTGTTGATGATGGAGAATCGGTATTTATTTATGAGGCGAACTTTACCCTAGAGAAAGGTGCATCAATCTTAGAAAATATAAACTGGAAGAAACGTGAAAATACTCAGAAGAACGGCAAACAGGTACTGCAAATAAAAGCGGGTGCTACGATATATCCGTACTATAATAATGGGGCTGAAACGATTATTGGAGCATTTAAAAATATACTCGATAATGAAGGTAAAACAAATCCAGAGTATTGCACATTTTACTTATGTGGCATTGAAAGAGAAGACGGAGTTAAGACAACGATATATGCCAAGCAGGTTATGTCGACAGAACCTCAGCCGAAAATTGAGAGGCCTGCGAATCCGATTATACCAGGATATAAATGCGCAGATGGATGTGCAGACGAGAATGGTGACTGCGTTTGGTATGAAGACTATGAGGAGGACCCGGGGACTCTTAGCAGTGAACATGATTTTAGCGAA
>CAVEOR010000117.1:0-4262 GCA_963617285.1 Anaerovoracaceae bacterium
TAGTCGTCGAGCAGCATGCGGTCACTGCTGATGCTGAATTTCTCGATCAATGTCTCGACCGTCATCGCTTCTCTTTCGGCGCCTGTGATGTCCATTACAATCTGGCCATCCTTCATCAGAATCGTTCTGTTGCCGTATGTCAATGCGTCGTTCATGTTGTGCGTAATCATGAGCGTTGCCATTCCCTTCTGAGATGCGAACTCACGGGTAAGCGCAAGTACCTTGGCTGCTGCCGCTGGGTCGAGGGCTGCCGTGTGCTCATCTAGGAGAAGCAACTTCGGCTGTGCAATAACCGCCATGAAAAGCGTCAGCGACTGTCTCTGGCCGCCCGAGAGAAGCTTGACCTTCTCGGTCATTCTATCCTCGAGTCCCATCCCCAGCATCGAAAGTCTCTCGCGGAAAAATTCGCGGTCTTTCTTCGTGATTCCCGGCTGAAGTCCACGCGACTTATTCTTATAGTACGCGATCGCGAGGTTTTGCTCGATGGTCATGTCGAAGGCCGTACCCTTGAGCGGATCCTGGAAAACACGGCCGATATGTTGCGCGCGCTTGTGCTCCGGGAGCTTGCTTATGTCCTGGCCGCCCAGAATTATGCTTCCGCCGTCGAGCCCGATTGTACCTGCTATGCAGTTCAGGAGCGTCGACTTGCCGGCGCCGTTATTGCCGATGACCGTAACGAAGTCGCCATCGCTCATGTTTAGGTTGATGCCGTTCAGAGCGGTTTTCTCGTTGACCGTTCCTGCACCGAAAACCTTGGTTACATTCCTCACTTCGAGGAGATTTTTTTTGCTATCAAATGCCATGTCGCCCATTATTTCGCCGCTCCTTTCTTCGATTTCTTGATGTGAAGCTGAAGCTTGCTGCCCTTCTCACCGAGGAGTCCCAGGGACAGGGCAACCGCAACGATAACCGCCGAAACTAACTTCATGTCCGTCGACTCCATGCCCATGTAAAGTGCCTGAGCCATGAGGATTCTATAGAGAATCGCTCCGAGGGATGCGGCAATAAGTCTCCTGAGGAGCGTGCTCGTTCCGAAGATTACCTCTCCGAGGATTACGGATGCGAGACCGATTACCATCATGCCGACACCGCTGTTGATGTCTGCGAAGCCTTGGTTCTGTGCGAGCATTCCGCCAGCCAGACCTACAAGTCCGTTGGAAACAGCGATACCCATGAGCTTCATGGCGTCGCAGGAAACTCCGCAAGCCTTGACCATGTCCTCGTTGTCACCGGTCGCACGGAATGCAAACCCGAGTCTGGTCTGCAGGAACAGATACAGCACTGCGATAATCACCGCCAGCAGAATCAGGTTGAGCACGATTCCTGCGTATTGAGGATTGATGAATTTGTCTACTATCTTATAAATCGTGAGGCTCTTGGTGAGCGCAATGTTCGGGGTTTTGCCCATGATTCTGAGGTTGATGGAGTATGCGGCCATCATCACGAGGATTCCTGCGAGGATTGCCTGAATCTTCAGCTTGGTGTGAAGCAGGCCTGTGAGTGCGCCCGCAGCCGCTCCGCCGATAAATGCTCCGATGAGTCCGAGAAACGGATTGCCGCCGCCCGCGCAGACCATCGCCGAAATCGCCATTCCTGTTACGATAGAGCCGTCGACCGTCAGGTCTGGCATGTTCAGCGTTCTAAACGATAGGAAAACGCCCAGCGCCAGGACCGCGTATATCATTCCCAGCTCAATCGAGCCCAATAAAGCTCCGTAAGTTATCATAAATCTGTCTCCTTTTTTCGCACAAGTGGCTCTGACGGATCGCCAGAGCCTACTCATTTGCTATATTATTTCTTTTTATTCGAATATCGTTGCCTTCTCAAGGATGTCTGCAGGAACCTCTACGCCGAGTGCGTCAGCTGTCGTCTGGTTGATGTAGATGCTCATGTCGCTCATCTTGACTACGCTCATCGTGGATACGTCAGCGCCTTCGAGAACCTGTGCTACCATCTTTGCTGTTTCCTTGCCGAGTACGGTGTAGTCGATTCCGTATGTTGCGAAACCGCCGTCCTGAACCATGGAGTCAGCGCTTACATAGTATGGAACCTTCGCATTGTTGAAGGTCTCGGATGCAACTGCCATAGCGGATGCTACCGTGTTGTCGATTGGGGAGTAAACCACGTCAACCTTGTCGGAAAGGTACTGAGCTGCCTGTGCAACTTCGCTCGTGTTTGTAACCGTTGATTCTACTACTTCGTAGCCGTTTTCCTCTGCGTATGCCTTGAGGTCCTTGATAACGGAGTCTGAGTTATCCTCTGCTGCACTGTAGAGAGCGCCGATTGTCTTGAATCCTGGTGTGATCTGCTCTGCGAGAGCCATGATCTCTGCTGCGGAAATCTCGTCGGATGTGCCGCTTACGTTTCCTCCCGGAGTCTCCAGGGAATCAACGAGGCCTGCGTCAACCGGGTCGGTAACTGCTGCGAAGATGATAGGAATTTCTGTCGTCTCGCTGAGAACTGCCTGTGCCGCCGGTGTAGCGATTGCAACGATTACGTCGCATCCGTCTGCTACGAATGTCTGAGCGATTGTCTTCATGTTGGTCATGTCGTTCTGGCCGTTCTTGAATTCGATTTCGATGTTGTCGCCATCTGTGTAGCCAGCTTCTTCGAGGCCTGCTACGATGCTGTCTTTGATTGTGTTAAGTGATGTATGCTCCATCAGCTGGAGGATGCCAACCTTGTAGGTCTTCGCCCCTGTGCTCTGATCGTCCGAGCTGCTCTCGCCGCAGCCTACCAAAAGGCTCATGGATAATACCAATGTCATTACTACTGCTAATACTCTTTTAACTTGCTTCTTCATTTTTCTGTCTCCTTTGTTTTTTTATTTTTTCGAAGCCATTTTGAAGTTTTCGGTCTTTGCAAATTCTCTGGCGTCCCGCATGATAAACAAAAAACCCGTCCTCGAAATAAATTCAAGGACAGGTAAATTCCTGCGGTGCCACCTTGTTTGATCTTGCTATAAACAAAATCCTCTCTGCAGAGTGCCGTCACACTCCTCTCCACTCACGTAGGAGTCACGTCTTGGATACTCGCTTGCGCTTTCCCCTCGCCCTCAGGAGCCCATTATTCTAACCCGTCACCCATCTGGCTTCCACCGTCCCAGACTCGCTAGCGGCCGTAAATTAGTTTTACTTCTCCGTCAAAGGTTTATGTATTAAGTTTTAATATGCACTGAGTTTAACACCTATTTGGTATGTTGTCAATAGGTTTTTTGAAAGTTTTTTAATTTTTTATGAAAAATCATAAAATTCGCCGTCTTTATTCGCATCCGATTGTGTTTTGCTACAATTTTCAGCATTAAATGCTGACCTGCGTGATTGCCTCGGCCGGTTTCTTGATGAGCTTCTGGAGTTCGAGAAGCCTGTTTGCATCCATCGCTGGAACGCCCTTCAGTCTGTAGGTGATGCCGAGTTTGCCGTATTTCTCGATAGCCATGGTATGGTAGCCGAGGAGCTCGACCTTGTCGACATACCTTACCTTCTTGATAAAATCATTGAGCAGCAGCATGTCTTCTTCCGTGTCGTTGATGTCGGGTACTACCACGTTTCTGATCCACACGTGCTTTTTCTTACTATTGATTATGTCGATGAGCTCGTGGAGCGTTTCCTGCGGGCGACCTGTGATTATCTCGAAGCGTTCTGGGTCAGGGTGCTTGATGTCCAGGAGCACCAGGTCGCAGGCCGCGATTGCCTCTTCAGTGTACTCGTCGACGTAGGTGCCGCTCGCGTCAATCGCGCTTCCGATGCCGTGCTTCTTCAGCGCGGTCATGCACTCTACGAGGAAGCGCGCCTGGAGCAGCGGCTCGCCACCGCTGAAGGTCACGCCGCCGTCCTTGCCGTAGTACGGCTGGCCCCTGAGCGCCCAGTGGACGACCTCTTCGACCTCAATCGGTTTGCCAGCCGTCACCTTGCACGGCTTGGCGGCGCTGCGCTCGGCCTTCTGAGCCTTGGTGGCCGAGCGGGGCGCGGCTGCGGCCTCACAGTCGACCAACGCGGCCGCAGCCTCGCCCGCAGGCAGGCCCCCAGGTCCACCGACGCCTGCCTGCCCAGCGCCGCCCTGCGCCGTAGCACTGCCGCCCTGCGCCAGCTGCCCCGTACTACCACCTGCAACATCGGCAGCAGTTCCGCGGCCTCCCGCAGCAGCCGCAATCGGCCACGTATCCGGATTGTGGCAGTACAGGCACCGCGCCGGGCACCCCTGCATGAAGAACACCGTCCGAATTCCCGGTCCGTCCACCGCCCCAAAGCTCTCAATTGAAT
>CAVEOR010000118.1:0-4262 GCA_963617285.1 Anaerovoracaceae bacterium
CTCAGCGGACTAACCTTATGTCCGAGCGCCCGAGCAAACACATATCCGTCGCCCGTCGAACCCGTCTTCGGATACGACTTGCCGCCCGTCGCCAGGACAACCTTCTCCGCCCAGAGTTTCTTCGCGCTTTCGCACTGCCCACCTGCCGCAGGCAGACCCTCCTTAGGCAACCCATCAACCAAAAGAAGGAAGCCACCCTCAGGGCATGCTTCCACCTTCTTAACTTCCGTATTCAAAAAAATCTCAACGCCAAGCCCTGCTACCAGTTCCGCGAAAAACGCAGCAACCTGACCCGCATCCTCGCTACAAGGATAGAGCCTGCCATCTTCGTCTTGACGCAACAGAATCCCGCAGCTCTCCAAAAATCTGCGAACCTCGCCAGACCCAAGCACATCAACATTGGAAATATTGCATCTGCCATTTCCAGTTATCGCAAGCTTGCGACCCATGCGCTCGCCTTTCTCGACTATTGCAACCGAAAGCTTCGGATTCTCATTCTTTGCAGCGATAGCAGCGGCCATTCCAGACGCACCGCCACCAACAACCAAAACGTCAAAACGCCCACTACTCATCTATCTACCTCAATCTCAAACTCAGTCTCTGCCTCAGCCTGCGCCAAAGCCGATCCGCCAAATTAAGCTGGCTGCTCCGAACCGCTCGTTTCGCTCGACTCGCTCGAATCGGCTGAACCAACGCCAGTCTGCAACGATTCCTCGAGCGCCTTGGCCTCGTCCGTGCCAGGCTTCGGTGTCAGCGTCGCATCCAAAAGTTCCTCTGGCGTTGCCTCGATATTTCTGACCTCCGCCTTTGCTTCCTTCGCAGCCTTGATAGCTTCCTTCGCGGCAGCCTTGGCCTCTTCGGCCTTGCTCGTCGCATCCTGAAGCATCTCCTCTTTGGTCTTGAGCAGGTCAGGCTTGAGGATTGTAATCATAGCTCCGATGTGGAAAATGTTGAAACCCTGCACCACGATGCAAAGTCCTACCATAGTAATCGTCGCCAAATTGAAAATATCCGTATCGAAGAACACGTAAATGCCCGCAATCAAATTCAGCAGGCCAATCGCTAGGTGGTCGTAAAACGCCTTGTCGCGCCTATCCATGCTCTCCCACGCCGTAACGAAGTTTCTAACGCCAGTCGTGATAACCCAAAGTCCCAGCACGAGCGGAATAACCGCATCCGCCGATAATTTGTTCAGCAAAATCAATCCGCCGAGCAGGAATGTCGTCATGCCGTCGATGAGAATCCAAGTTCTGTCGTCCTCATCGCCCCTATAGTTGCTGTATGCGAGGCACTCAGCAATGCCTCCAATAACGAATAAAATTCCGATAACGAACGCCACAGACATGAATGTAATTCCGCCGTGAGCGATCAAATATATTCCAGCGCCCATGAAAAGTGCGCCCGTAAGCATAGTTAATATTCTCAAAGTTTCGTCCTCCTTGTCCTATCATTATACTTAAAAACGAGGCGCAAGTCAAGAAAGCTGCCCTATTTTCACTAAATTTACAAAGAAGAAGGCTCTTGCGGGTGCAAGAGCCTACATCATTCGTATTCGGTTATTCTTCGGATGCGGCGTTCCCCAGCTCGGCCTCTGCCTCTGCTTCTGCAGCCTCAGTCTCAGCTTCCAGCTCGACAATCTCAGGCTCAGCCTCTGCTTCCGCCTCTTCGTTCTCCTCTGGGCGGCTGTACGTAATCAGGTCGTCTGCGATCTCGTGCGCTGCGATGGAAACCGGTCTATCGATGTCTACGTCTGAGAGAATCGGCTTGCCATCGATGATGTCTCTCGCCCTCTTGGCAGCGAGGATAACCAGCGTGTATCTGCTATCTGCTTTTTTTCTTATCTCGTTAATGGATGGATATAACATTACTCTTCCTCCTTATATCTCTTAACTAGCTCCTCGGCCGTGATTTTGACCTTGGAATGCTCTGCGATTACTATTGATTTGACGCGAGATACCGCCTCGCTCAGTTCGCCGTTGACTACGCAATAGTCGTATTTCTCGATAAAAGATAACTCCTTCAGCGTCTCTCCGAGCCTCATCTCGATTGCTTCTGCCGTCTCAGTTCCGCGACCCGTAAGGCGCTTTCTGAGCTCCGACATCGACGGTGGCAAGATAAAGATAAACACGCCGTCAGGGTAATTTTCTTTGACTTTGAGTGCGCCTTGGATGTCTATCTCAAGGATTACGTCGATGCCCTGGGAAAGTTTCTCCAGTACGGGTGCTTTCGGCGTGCCGTAGCGTCTGCCGTAAACCTGTGCGTGTTCAAGAAATCCGTCGTTGTTAATCTTCTCAACGAACTCCTCCTCGCTCACGAAATAGTAGTGAACACCGTGGATTTCGCCCTCCCGAGGCGCTCTGGTCGTCATGGAAATCGAAAGCTCAAGGTCGGTTTGCTTGAGGAGTTCCGCGCAAATCGTGCCCTTGCCAGCTCCAGACGGTCCAGACAAAACAAATAATTTTCCTGAATGTTGACCGTTTATATTCATCAAAATCTCCTAAAATCGTCTAACTCTGAACTGATATTTTATCACATTCGGGGCTTTGTTTCAAGTGCTTTGCCCGATATTTTGCTCGATATTTTACCCGATTTTACTCGATATTTTGAACTTGCTCGCGGATTTTCTCGATCTCGCTCTTAATCTGCAGCATGTGACCCGTGATTGTGATGTCGTTTGCCTTGGAGCCGATCGTGTTTGCCTCGCGGTTCATCTCCTGAACGAGGAAGTCGAGCTTCTTGCCGTCCGGCTGGCTGCTCTTCGTGATTATGTCCTCAAGCTGAATCAGATGGCTTCCGAGTCTGGTAATTTCCTCGTCAATTGCGCATTTGTCAGCAAAAATCGCTGCCTCCACCAAAATTCTATCTTCAGGCACTTCTACGCTGCCGTCGAGGAGCTGCGCGATTCTGTCTCTGAGCTTGTCCCTATAGTCAATGGAAACCTGCGGCGCGCGCTCTGCGATTTTGTCGAGCAGTGCCCTGATTGTGTGAGCCTTTTCGATGAGGTCTTCTGCGAGTTTCTGGCCCTCGACAGCGCGCATCTCGTCAAGGTTCTTGGCCGCCTCTGCGACCGGGATTAAGATGGCGCGAGTGATTTCGTCCTCGTCCTCAACGTCCGGAACTGCCTTGAGTACGTCTGGGAAGCCCGCAAGCTGCGAAAGGCTGATTGAGTCCGTCAGTCCGAACTCGTCCTTCAGCTCGCCGAGGCTGTCGTAATACTTGCGTGCGATTTCTTTGTTAAGTTTGATTGTGACGTCCGCGTCTGCGATGTTTTCTACCATGATGGAAACGTCGATCTTGCCGCGTTTGATCTTTTCTTTGATGGCGGACTTTACCTTGTCCTCCGCGAAGCCGTAGCGGTAAGGCATCTTGACGGAAATGTCCGCGTATCTGTGGTTGACCGACTTGATCTGCACGGTGATGTTGCGCGACCCGTCGGAAAATTCTGCTCGGCCGAAGCCTGTCATGCTCTTGATCATACCTATTTTACCTCTTTTCTATTCGTATTTTTGTATGATTCCGCCTACCATTGTACCCGAAAAGTGGCCCTCTTGCAAGTATTTCTTCGCTCAAGGGTTTACTTGCGGCCATATAAAAGTTATAATTATATGTAAATTCGATAGCTGGAGGAGAGAGGCGAGTAAATGGCGTTTGATGGAATTGTGACGCGGGCGGTGGTTCGCGATTTGAACGAAAAAATACTACTTGGAAAGATTGAGAAAGTTTATCAGCCCGAGGCCGATGAGCTTGTTTTTCATATACACACTAGAAACGGTAATCTGAGGCTCATGGCTTCGGCGGGTTCGGCACATGCGAGGGTTGGGTTCATCACGGAGAACCCGGTGAACCCGCCGAACCCGCTGGCGTTCTGCATGCTGCTCCGCAAGCATCTGCAGGGCGCTCGCATCACTCAGATTGAGCAGAAGGGCTCGGAGCGTATCATCGAAATCTACATGGAGACGCTCAACGAGCTCGGGTTTACTATGTCCAAGAAACTGGTTTTCGAAATCATGGGCAAGCACAGCAATATAATTCTCGTGGACATTGCGAGCGGCAAGATTATAGACTCGATTAAGCGCGTTGGGTTCGACGTGAACCGTGTGCGCCAGCTCCTGCCTGGGCTGATTTACCAGTATCCGCCTGAGCAGGACAAAATCCCGTTCGCTGAGATTTCTGATGAGGAGCTGGCGGGTCTGCCAGCTGACGGGAAGGCGATTCTCGGGCGCGTTGGGGGCATCAGCCCGGCGCTGGCGGAAGAGCTCGCA
>CAVEOR010000119.1:0-4255 GCA_963617285.1 Anaerovoracaceae bacterium
ATCGGCAAGGAAGTAGTAAAGAAGTACTACAAGAATGATTACGACGTAGTAATGCTCGACATCAGAGAGGAAACCCTTTCGGCATTCGTCGAGGCAGAGGGCATGGATCCAGCGAGAGTCAGCTACTACGCTGCTGACGTATCCAGCGAGCAGAGCGTAATCGATACAATCAACAAAATCAAAGAATCAAAGGGTAGAATTGACGTACTCGTTAACACAGCTGGCATCATCGGCAAGTACGGCGAGACAATCGACTATGAATTCGAGAACTTCAAGAGAATCTACGAGATCAACGTATTCGGTACATTCCTCATGATGAAGTACACTCTTCCAATCATGGTTGAGCAGGGCAAAGGCGCTATCGTAAACTTCGGTTCATGCTCCGGTATGACTGGTTATACGCTCGAAATCGGATACGGCTCCAGCAAGTGGGCGGTTATCGGCATGACGAAGAACGTTGCGAACGAATACGCAAGCCGCGGCATCCGTGCGAACTCCATCTCTCCAGGTTGGGTTAACACAGCAATGCTTCAGCAGTCAATCGAGGATTATGCGAAGACAGGCCAGTCACCAAACTTCGGTTGCATCGGTCGTCCAGGCGAGCCAAGCGAAATGGCAGACGCTGTATATTACCTCAGCTCCGATGAAGCATCATTCGTTAACGGCACTAACCTGCTCGTAGACGGCGGCAAGATGCTTGACTAATCCATAGATAAAAGGGGAAAGAACAATGCTAAACGAAAGATTACAAAAGATGAGAGATAAGCTCTGGGATTCCAGACCGTGCATCACGGCCGAGAGACTCGTGCTTGCAACAGAGGCTTATCAGAAATTTGCGGGAGACGCGATTCCGATTTTCCGCGCAGAAGTAGTAAAATACATCATGGAGCACATGACGACGCTCATCATGGAAGACGAGCTCATCGTCGGCACTCCGACCAACAAATATAGAGGCGCAAACCTCCATCCAGAGTTTCAGTCGAGCTCTTGGTACATCAGCGATATCGATGATTTCCCTGTTAGAACCAAGGACCCATACGACATCAGCCCAGAGGATAGAGAGCTGATTCTCAAGACCCTGCCATACTGGGAAGGCAAGTCAATGGAGGATATGTCCAAGACAGCACTTCCAGCACATACTGAGGAATGCATCCAGGACGACATCATCACGGTCGGCCTCAGAAACGGCGTTTCCGGCGAGACGACTTGCGACCACGAGAAAATTTTGACTGTCGGCATGAAGGGCTACATGGATGAGTGCCGTGCGAACATCGCAAAGACGGCTGGCACATGCAAGGAAGACCAGGAGAAGATTAACTACTGGAAGGCTTGCATCATCCAGTGCGAGGGCCTCATCATCTATGCTCACAGAATGGCTGAAGAGGCTGAGAGACAGGCTGCTGCTTGCAAGGACGAAAAGCGTAAGAAAGAGCTTTTGACTATCGCAGAAAACTGCAGAGTCGTTCCAGAAAACCCACCTCAGAACTTCCAGCAGGCACTTCAGTCGATTTGGTTCGTACACGTATACTTCCACATCGAAGTTTGCACTACAGCTAACGGCTTCGGTAGATTTGACCAGTACATGTGGCCATATTACAAGAAGGACGTTATCGACGAGAAGAACATCACGCAGGACGAAGCACTCGAGATGCTTGAATGCTTCTACCTCAAGGCTTGCGAGGTATTCGAAGTTAGAGATAAATGGTACGCTACATCCTTTGCTGGATACCCTATGTGGGAAATCCTCATCGTTGGCGGACAGACCAAGGACGGCAAGGACGCTACAAACGAACTTTCATATCTTTGCTTGGAAGCTGCTAACCAGCTCAAGACAACTCAGCCGGTTATGGCAGTTAGAGTTTGGGAAGGAACGCCAGAAGACCTCATCAGAAAGGGCTGCCTCATGATTCAGGATGGACAGGCTAACCCAGGTTTCTTCAACGACAATGCCGCAATCAAGATGACTCAGGGCAAGGGCTGCACGATGGAAGAGTCAAGAGACTGGACTATCGTAGGCTGCATCCAGCCAGGACCTGGCGGCGGCTCCACGGATGGATCCCCAGACGCAGGCTATGTAAACATGGGCAAGATGATCGAGTTCGTGCTTCATAACGGCGTTGACCCATCGACAGGCAAGCTCATGGGACTTCAGACTGGAGACCCGAGAGATTTCAAGGATATCGAGGAATTCAAGGATGCTCTCAAGAAGCAAATCCTTCATCATTATAAGCTCGTTACGGAAGGCTATAAGATCATGCAGAGCATGCACATGCTTCGCTACCCAGTTATCTTCGCATCCATGGTTACCAAGGGTTGCGTAGAGAGCGGCAAGTCCGTTCAGGATGGCGGTGCGAAGTACTCAACGGCAGGCCTTTACATCACAGGTGCAGCTAACATGGCAGACTCCATTGAGGCAATCCAGAAGTGCGTATTCGAGGACAAGGATATCACCATGGATGAGCTCATCAAGGCTCTTGACACTAACTTCGAGGGCAACGAGCGTATGCGTCAGCTGCTCCTCAACAAGCCTGAGAAATTCGGTAACGACAAGGCTCATGTAGACGGAATCTACAGAGAGATGATGCATTTCATCGCAGACAATGTCCAGACATGGCCGGACGCAAGAGGCGGAATGTACTCCTTCAACGTACATTCACAGACTGTAAACGTATCCCACGGTGCGGTTTGCGGGGCAACTCCAGACGGAAGACTCGCTGGCGAGCCGTTCTGCGACAACGCTTCTCCTATGATGGGACGCGATGTCAGCGGTCCAACAGCTACGGTCAAGTCGGTAGCATCCATGGGACAGGAAGACTTCCACGACGGAGCGCTCTTCAACCTCAGATTCGACCCTAAGGGCGTTGAGGGAGAAAAGGGACTCCAGAGCATCGAAGGCGTCATCAAAACATACTTTGACCACGGCGGAGAGCACATCCAAATCAACGTAGTCGACACAGAGACACTCAAGGACGCTCAGGTTCACCCTGAGAAACACAAGGGCTTGATGGTTCGTGTTGCTGGCTACATGGCTTACTTTACGGAGCTTGACAAGAGCGCACAGGATACGATTATCTACAGAACTGCACATTTCGAGAACGCAGCAAGCTAGATAACTAGATAATCGGAAAAAGATATAAACAGACGGAGCCTGCCGCTTACACATTGAATTGATGCAAGGGGCGGGCTCTTTGACAAAGCGTACAAGAACCCTTCTTGATAAATAAAATAGCACGACCGGGAGAACGGACAGAAATGAATGATAAGAAAACAGCGCTTGTTGGCGCAATCCAAAAATTTAGTACAGAGGACGGACCTGGCATTAGGGCAACCGTCTTTCTCAAAGGCTGTCCGCTCAATTGCCGGTGGTGCCACAATCCTGAGCTGATTTCGCCAGCTCAGCAGATTATCGAAATGCCAAATAGTTGTATCCATTGCGGGTATTGCCTGTCGCATTGTCCACAAAATGCAATTCATGTTGGCAATGACAAAAGAATTCATGTTGATCGTAGTGCTTGCAATCTTTGCATGGAGTGCACAAAGTTCTGCTTTGCGCAGGCTCTCAAGGCTGTCGCTACTGAGATGACGGCCCAAGAGGTTATAGATGTAGTGCTTCAGGACAAGGGATTCTATGAACACACTGGTGGTGGTATGACCATCAGCGGTGGAGAAATGCTTATGCAGGCGGACTTTGCTGAAGAACTAGTAAAGCTTGCGAAAGAGCATGGCATAGGCGTTTGCCTTGATACATCTGGTTTCGGAAACAGTGATGCGCTCATGAAGCTCGCTAGGTACGAGAATGTGACGAACATCCTTTACGACATGAAGTCAATAGATGACGATATACATAAGAAATATGTGGGACAGAGCAATGCCTTGATTTTGGAAAATCTCAAGAGGCTTGCTTCCGACCCTCAGACTATAGATAAGATTCAGATGCGGATGCCGCTCATGCATGGTATCAACGATACGCGCGACATAATTGAAAAGACTGCCCAGTTTTACAAGGAGAATGGTATTACGCATCTGACTCTCCTCCCATATCACAACCTAGGCATGAACAAGCGTAGGAACCTTGGAGAAGTCCCAGAGGATTTCATCACGCCGTCCGACGAGTATGTTGCAAAGCTCAAGAGGTATTTTGAGGACGAGGCTGGGATGAAAGTGGAAGTGCTGGGGAAGACTGAATAGAAATTACCCTTCCACCACAAGCGGTTCCCCTCCCCTGAGGGCAGGGGGGAGGCTCTATTCGTTAAAT
>CAVEOR010000120.1:0-4172 GCA_963617285.1 Anaerovoracaceae bacterium
ATGGAGGTGAGCTTGCTTGATACTTTATCATGGATCAAATATAGAAATCACGGAAATTGATTTGAACAAGTGCAAGCCATATAAGGACTTTGGCAGAGGATTCTATCTTACGACATTGAAAGAACAGGCAGCTCGTATGGCTGAGAATAGGGCAGCTTTGTTTGATGGCACGCCAGTTATAACGATATTTGAAGTTGAAGACGAAATCATGGATTCGCCAGAGCTGAATACCAGAGCATTTCCAACGAATCCGACGGTTGAGTGGGCGTTATAAATGAGTGACAGAGAATTTTTGATTGAGGCAAATATTCAAGATGTTCTAAAATACATTATCGTTGACTTTGGCTTGTCAATTACGGAAGCGATGCGAAAATTCTATGTTTCCGAGGTGTTTGAGAAGCTCCAGAACAAGGACACTGGCCTATACCTAGAGAGCCCAGCGTACATCTACGACCTGTATCAAAACGAATTAAGAAACGGCAGGATAGTTCAGGAAGAACAGTAAAAAAGATAGGGTTATAGGACAAAAAGCGTTGATGGCTAGTCCCAGTAATATGGATATTTCGTCGACCTATGGAGCTCTTCCCAGACGACTGCATCGCCCCAACATGAGAGTGATTTTTCGAGCTTTTCTCTCAATCTAGCGTTAACTCCGCCCTCAATTCGATTGTTAGTCGATGGAATCTTTTCGAGCTCATCAAGCAATTCCTCATCTAGATATGTGAACATCGTGCCTTCCTTCAGGAGCCTCAAAATTGACTGCTGTATCTCTGTCTTTTATCTTCAGCAAATCCTTCGCAAGCATGTATAATTCAGCTCCTGCCAAGGTCTTTGGTTTTGTTGTTGTGTACCGTCGGGTCCCACAACCGAAGGCGAGGCTATCCTCGACATTAGTGCCTTCCATGCCCCAGAATGCTCATGTTTGCATAGATACCAGCCCAGCACATGTTCATCGTCGCAGCAGATCAGGATGCAGGCTTTTCTTCCAAGGTAAATACCATCCACGTACAGAACGTCTCTCTTTCCATATTTGTGACAGCGCTCCCCGCAAGTAGGACAAATAATGTGCTTCATTATATCTTCTTACATAAATACTGTTTTTATAGAAGATATAATACGGATTTGCGTTGAAATTTCAATATGTTCAGGGGTTTTTATCAACACTTTTTGTCCACCCTGAATAAACTTTCAAAAAAGATATAACGCCTGTAACCGTTCAAATTTCAACAGTTACAGGCGTTTTTATCAACGCTTTTTGTCCTATAGCTCACATTAGATATCAATGTCGAGGGGCTTATCGATTTCTTCGCCGACGTATTTGCCATTTTTCTTGCGCTGGCGGACGCACTCGGTGAGCAGATATTCGATTTGCCCGTTGATGGAGCGAAAATCGTCCTCTGCCCACGATGCGATTTCTTCAAATAATTTTGCGGATATCCTTAGAGGTACCTGTTTCTTCTCTGCCAAAACTTCACCTGCTCTCGATTTCTTGGTTACTGGCAAGTGCCAGAACCTGATGCTTGCGAACGAGCCATATAATTATCTACAGTAGGCATACCGTTCGTCGCCAACTAATAGAGACTTCCTGCATTTACAATCGGCTGCGTGTCGTGGTTGCCGCAAAGAACCACCATGAGGTTAGAAACCATCGCAGCCTTGCGCTCCTCGTCGAGATCCACGATTCCAGATTCGTTGAGCTTCTCGAGAGCCATGCTGACCATACCGACAGCACCGTCTACGATCATCGAACGAGCGTCTACGATTGCGCTTGCCTGCTGGCGCTGAAGCATAACTGCAGCGATTTCTGGCGCATAAGCAAGGTACGTGATTCTCGCTTCGAGGATTTCTAGACCAGCCTCGTTAACCTTTGACTGGATTTCTTCTTTGATTCTCTGGGCAACAACCTCGGAAGAGCCTCTGAGGCTGCCCTCGTCTGCAAGCCCATCGCCAGTCGTGTCAACGCCAGGCGCGACATCGTAAGGGTAGATTCTAACGATGTCTCTGAGTGCCGAGTCGCACTGAAGGCTGAGGTATTCCTTGTAGTTGTCTACATTAAATACGGCCTTGGCGGTGTTCGTAACGCGCCACATAACGGCGATTCCTATTTCTACAGGGTTGCCGAGGCAGTCGTTTATTTTCTGTCTGCTGTTGTTAAGCGTCATAATCTTGAGTGAAATTTTCTTGCCAGTTGTGGCTGGAGTTTGCGCCGATGCTTCGCCGCTGAGCGCCGCGAGGTTGAGCCCGCCTTTCTTGCTGTCGACATCGCCCGACTGGTTGAGCTTGGTCTGCGCTGCAGGGTTCACGCTGGTGCAGAATGGATTAACAAAATAAAATCCGTCGCCTTTGAGCGTGCCGTAGTACTTGCCGAAAAGCGTAAGCACGAGCGCCTCCTGAGGCTTGAGCACCTTGAGGCCAAGGAGCAAAATCCATCCCAAGCAGGCCCACGCCAGACATATTCCAATCAAAATGAAGTTCTCAAGAAATGCTCCGAGCAAAAGCCCTGCGACAGCCGCCACATAAATTAGGCAAATCAAGAGCAACGCGAGCATTCCGTGTTTCTTTCCGGTCAAAATCTTCTCAGTCACTGTGTTTTCCATTTTTTCTTCCATTTCGAATTCCTCCATTCTCCTTTTGTATCGATATGATATCATTTTGATATCGCCATGTCAATGCCTTTTCAGAAAAAAATTCCCCATGTTAATTTATACTTAGTTATTTTTTGTATATGGGCTGGTCGTGTCGTATTCGCCATACTCGCAACCGATGTTATCTGCGGAGACATCATCGATTAGGATTGGCTTTCCGAAGAGTTTTTTCTCGTAAAGCTTGATTCTGCCAGTGCCGTTGCCGCCGTTCCAGAGCCTCTGGTGGCGCTTGGTTCCGTTTGGAGCTTCGTAGTTAATCAAGAGCATATCGGATTTCTTGCAGCGGATTTCAGTTTCCATGATTGCAGAAATCGTCTCTTGCCTTACATTCCAGATGATTTCGTCTTCTGTTTCCTCTGCTTCAAATTTAGTGCGCGAGAGAGTCCAGAACTTGGAGAAGTTGAACTCATAGCATTTGCCTTCGTAGTAGAAGCCGCCGAGGAGCTTTCTGTTAAGCGCGATGCCGAATGCCTTCGGACGACCACCGCCAATCTCGAACACGCTGTTTTCTAGGCGTTTGCCAGAGATGTTGCTCGTGAGATTCCAAGAGCTGAGCCACACCCAAGGAGTGGTAAAGTCCGTACCCCAGTTTTTGTCCGCATAGCCGTAGCAGTTATCTGGATTGACTGTGTAGACCTGCCCGTCAAGGATGATTTCTCCCTCATAGTAAGTTTTGATTCCTTCTGCATGCCAATACATCTCGAACGCGTTGAGCACGCGGAACGGCTTGCTTGCACCATAGCCGACGTTATACGAAATCTCTTTTTTGACTGATAAATCCCAACTCATCGAGCCTGCATCGCTCATCAACTCTGGATGCTCGCTTGTCTCGGCTTCGCTCACATCGACGCTTCCAGCGAGTCTAGTTTCTGACGCAAAGCAATCTCCAGCCGTAACCGAATACGGAACGCCGAAGTCAACATTGACGTCCTTCCACGCAAAGAACCTGTGGAGCTGTTTATGCACTTTTCCCCAGGTGCCGACATTGACCATGAGATAAGATGGTTTCTTGCCGCTTTCTTTGTTTGCGGGGAGCTGACCGAGCACGGGCTCATCCTCAGCAAGAGCAGGATTGCAAAGAAAAAATTCTATAAAAAATGGCTTTTCCTCGCCAGTTGCGGCGTTTCTAGCTGTCATCGAATGCCACCACCAGTCGTAGCCTTGCTTAGCCAGCGGCCCCTTGAGCATGCACTCGTTTCTACTTAAATCATGTTTGTTGAACACGGAACTGCCTCCTTTGTTATGCTTACATTTTACAACATTTACTCGTCAAAATCAACAGAATACAAGGCAATAGGATTTCACCAAGAATTTATTCCAGCTTAGGTTTTGCTTGCAAGCGCTGCGATGGGAAGGTATAATTGAGTCAGAAGAAATGGCGTGATGTGGTCAGCCGAAAGGAATTGAGGAAGACTAAAAAATATGAATATAACGGTATATCTTGTGGCAAATGAAGAAAACGGAGGCGTAAGATGAAAGTAGTAATGGCGGAGCCGCTGGGGATCTCGGCGGAATATCTGGAGGAGC
>CAVEOR010000121.1:0-4168 GCA_963617285.1 Anaerovoracaceae bacterium
TTTCTAATATGCGTGACCATGGCTACATGCATATTTATCCGACAAAATCTAATCGATTGACTTTGACGAAACCAAACGATATAATGGATGTAGGCATACGAATTGGAGGTGCGAAATGGAAAGAGTGATTAGAAAGCTTACGGTTACTGATGTTGAGAGCTATCTCGATGTTTATCTCAACGCATATCCTGCGTACAAGGATCTCGACGACGAGTGCCGCGAGAAGTACAGGAAGAAGGCGACTCGCGAGATAACCGAGAACAAGGAGGTTATCCACTGGGGCATGCTCGAAGGCGACAAGGTTATCGCCATCATGAAGGTTGTGCATTTCAACATGAACACGTTTGGCCAGATGCAGCCGGCTTACGGTCTGATGGCGCTCGGCGTTCATCCGCTTTATAAGAAGCAGGGCGTGGCGCTTGCGATGATTCGCGAGTTCGAGAAAATCGCATATGACGACGGTGTTACGGTTACTATGCTCCTTCCATTTAACATTCCATTTTATAAGAGAATGGGCTACGGATTCGGTGGCCTTTTGAACGAATACCACATTCCGACGAGCGGGCTTCCGAAGCTTGCGGACGGCAAAGCTGGCGGCGGTGGCAGCAGGGCTGAGAACCTTAGATTCCTTACGCTTGAGGATTTGCCAGAAGTGCTTGCCTGCCACAAGAGATTCGTGCGTGCAAACCATGGCATGGTCGACAGGTTTGAAGAGGAAATCCGCGGCATGGAAGACGATTCGCAGGTATTCCGCGTTGGATATGAAGAGGACGGCAGGCTCCGCGGATATATCGCATGGAGATATGTGCCGGCCAGCGACGTGAACTATACGCAGGTTACCATGTCCGTCGAAGAGATGATTTACGAGAACGGGCAGATTCTGCGTGCGTTGCTTGGATTTATGAGAAACCAGGCGGATCTCTGCCAAACGGTGATTATCAGAACGGGCGAGCCAGATTTCATCCATCTGCTCGACGATCCGCAGGATGTTTCCAAGAACTACATCGACTTTGGGTTCCTGCAGACGAACGTGTCCGCGGTCGGCACAATGTACAAGATTATAAACCCAGAGAAGTTCGTAGCGGACACGGCTCACAGAGACTTCCTTGCACCTGCGGGTCATGAGTTTACGGTTAGATTTTGCTACGAGAAAGAACTCGAGCATGAAGAGGAAAGCGTTACAATTACGTTCGAAGGCGGGAAATGGCATGTCGCTGAGGCAAGTTCAATGTCGGATCCTGATGTGACGATTACCCTTAGACAGGGGGCCTTCGCATCCGTGCTGATGGGAGCCGCTGACATCTCTGCAATGGTTCGCCTCGGAGCAGCTGAGATTGACCACCCGGAATGCCTCGGAGAATTGGAAGCGCTCCTTGCCTACTCGCAGAGGCCGTGGTGCAATTCCGATTATTAAGAAATAAGCCACAGATGATTTTCTGCGCATTTCCTTGATTTGTCTATGAAAGAGGAATGACATATAGGTAAGAATTCGGGAAGCTTGTGAGAGCGGGTGAGCGAATGGCGAAAGTGGCGGAAATGATGGAAATGGTGGAAGTGGTAGAAATGGCGGAAATGACAGGAATGACGGAAATGACGGGAGTTGTAGAAATGACGGAAATGGCGGATAGATTTGATAGGACGCGGAAGTTGATTGGGGCGGAGGCGCTGGACAGGCTGAGCGAGGCGCGGGTGCTGGTTATCGGCGTCGGCGGCGTTGGCGGCTATGTCTGCGAGGCGCTGTGCAGAGGCGGCGTCGGCAGAATCGACATCATTGACAAGGATACGGTCGACATTACGAATATAAACAGGCAGATTTTAGCGACGACGGAGACGGTTGGGCGCCCGAAGGTCGAGGTTATGCGGGAGAGAATGCTCTCCATAAACCCTGATATTGAGGTGAATGCGTACCAGTGCTTTTATTTGCCAGAGAGCGCGGCGGATTTTGATTTCGCGCAGTACGACTATATCGTGGATGCGGTGGACAATGTCACGGCCAAGCTTGAGATAATTTGTAGGGCGAAGACGGCGGGCACCGCGGTCATCTCTTCCATGGGAACAGGGAACAAGTTAGACCCGTCCGCGTTCAGGATTGCGGATATCGAGAAGACGAAGGTTTGCCCGCTGGCTCGGGTGATCCGCCGCGAGCTGAAGAAGCGGGGCGTTCGCGGGGTCAAGGTTCTGTATTCCGAGGAGGAGCCTGTGGACACGGGGAGCAGAACGCCCGCGAGCATAAGTTTCGTGCCGGCGGCGGCGGGGCTGCTCATAGCGGCGGAGGTTATCAAGGATCTGATGTAGGCCGCCGATCCAGCCACTGCCATCAAGCGGCATTCGCACTCGTGTTTCTGGTCAGTGCGACTGCTCAAAAAAAATTAGAAAACTTGCACCTCGAACTTGAATGAGCGAGTTTTTTGTGCTACAATACATGTTAGATTGAATTGCCTTTAGAGAGCTTCGCCTGGCTTGGTTTGGGTCCTGCGCAATGGGATGCCGTGAACCTTGTCAGGTCCGGAAGGAAGCAGCAATAAGCGGAAGTTCTTATGTGCCGCAGATAAGCCTTCTCCATCGCCTAGCGCGGCTCTCTAAGGGCAATTTTTTCATTAGAAGATAAGCAGATAGATATTAGACAATTTATCATGTATTTGACATATCGGAATTATTTCGGAATTAATTTTGAGAGGGAATGCGATGTACACTGCACTTTATAGGGCTGAGAGGCCAGAGGTTTTCGACGAAATCCTAGGACAAGAGCATATCGTGAAAATTCTGAAGCACCAGATCGCGACGAACACGGTCGGTCATGCGTATCTTTTCTGCGGGACGCGCGGAACGGGCAAGACGACGACGGCGAGAATTCTGGCAAAGGGCGTGAACTGCCTCGCTCCGGATGCTGAGGGGCGCCCGTGCGGCGAATGCGCGAACTGCAAGGCTATCAGCCAAGGCAACTTCATGGACGTCGTCGAAATCGACGCAGCGTCCAACAACGGCGTTGACAACATCAGAGAGCTTCGCGAGAGCGTGAAATACCCTCCAGCTGTCGGCAGGAAAAAAGTCTATATAATCGACGAGGTGCACATGCTTTCGGCGGGAGCGTTCAACGCACTGCTGAAGACGCTCGAGGAGCCGCCAGAGGATGTAATGTTCATTCTGGCGACGACGGAGCCGCAGAAGCTCCCGCAGACGATACTTTCGCGCTGTCTCAAGTTCGATTTCAAGCGAGTGCCGCTGAATTTGATCCTGGGCGGAATGAAGCGAATCTGCGATGAGAAGGGCGTGCACATCGAGGACAGCGCGCTTAGACTCGTGGCGAACTGCGCAGACGGTTCGGTCAGAGACGGGCTGAGCATTCTCGACCAGGTGCTCGCGTCGGGTAGCAAGGAAATCTCCCGTGAGGAGGTTTTGGAATACATAGGAACGGCGGGGGAGGATTTCTTCATAGAGCTGACGGAAGCAGCGTCGGTGCATGATGTTTCGAGCGGACTGCGGTTGCTGGACGAGGCTCTGGCGGACGGCAAGGATGTTCGGACGCTGATGAAGGACTGGATGACGTTCTACCGCAACCTCATGATTGCGAAATTCGTGAAGGATCCCGAGGAGATGCTGAACATGTCCGCGGAGAATATACAGAAAATCAAGGCGCAGAGCGATCATATTTCCATGGACGAGATAAACGACGCGATTCTCGTGCTGTCGAAGGCGATCGGCGAGGCGCGGTGGTCTACGCAGCCGAGGGTTCTGCTGGAGCTGGCGCTGGTTAACATAGCGGCGAGCCAGACGGCGGGCAGGGCCAGCGCGGCCAGCCTGACGAACGGCAGGGCGCAGGCGGGCGCCCGCGCTGGGGTTGCTGTGAGGGCGGCCGGCCAGGCGACTGCTTCCGCGGGATTTGGTGCAGGCGCCGGTGGAGCCGAGGCGCCGCGGACGAAGGTTGCTCAGGCGGCGCCGCAGGAGCCAAGGGCGAGCGCGCCAAGCAGCGGTGGCGAGCCGAGGCCAGCTCAGGAGCCTGCGCAGAACACTGGGAACCCGAGTGCGAAGGCGGCGCAGGCAGCACAGGACACACGCCCACAGACACAGGCACGGAAGCCCTTAATAACACCGGCCAGCCCCGACGACCGCAGAGCGAACGACATGCTCTGGCAACAGGTATTCGAGGCAGGCGAAAACGAAGTGGGCA
>CAVEOR010000122.1:0-4112 GCA_963617285.1 Anaerovoracaceae bacterium
GAGAATGGTACAGCACAAGATCAAGAACGTGCTGAACGCTTCGAACACACTGTAGAAACTGAGGATGGGGGGCTGGCACGATGCTTGCAACCACACGCAAGCATCGTGCCAGCCCCCCATCCCTGCATCACTCCAACCCAGGAACCCAAAACCCCAGAGCACCTGCCCTGGGGTTTCGTTTCGTCTATAGAATTTTGTTCTTTCCTATGCAGCCTTCTTGCCCGCCTTCGCAATAACGAGTCCAATGATAGTCCCAAGCACACCTGGAACCACCCAGCCGAGACCGAGGGTGTAGAACGGCAGGTACTGAGCAGCCAAGTCAACGATACCCTGAACAGCCGCCATTCCGCTAACACGGAAGAGGTCGAGGATAGCCGCGATCATAGTCAGGCCAACGCCCCAAACGTAAACTGGGCGAGCATTGCCGAACGCCTTGCCGAAAATCGTGAGCAGAATCAGCACGATTGCCAGTGGATACAGGAAGTACAGCACTGGAGCCGCCAGCGAGATGATCTTCGAAAGTCCGAAGTTCGCTACAACCAGCGAGAACAGCGTGAAGAAGATTGCCCAAGCCTTGTATCCTACGAAGTTCGGGAAGAGCTTTGCGAACGTATCCGAGCAGGATGTGATGAGACCGATAGCCGTCTTCATCGTGCAGAAGGTTACGATTACAGCAAGCAGGATCATGCCCGGCTTGCCAAGGTAATGCTCTGCGATAATTGCGAATGCTGTGCCGCCGTTGAAGCTTGCATCACCGAGTCTGTCAGCGTACAGGCCATAGCTCTGTGCGCCAACGATAGCAATCAGAATATAGATAATAGCCATGATGGTCATAGCCAAAATACCGGACTTAATCGTACTCTTTGCAACATTGCCCGGTTCCTTAACGCCCATGCTGGTGATAACGTCGATTACAACGATACCGAACAGCAGTGATGCCAGTGCATCCAGCGTGTCATAGCCCTGAAGGAAGCCCGTAGCAAACGCGCTACCAGAGTAGCTTGCATCAACAGGTACGCTGCTTACGCTCTGCACCGGGTCGATAAGTGCCGCGATGAGAAGTACGCCAAGGCATACGAGGAAAATCGGGTTGAGGAATTTTCCAATTGTGTCGAGGATTCTCGTCGGTCTGAGCGAGAAAAACAGCACAGCCGCAAAGTATAATGTCGTGAAGATGAGCTGCGGAACCATAGCCGCCGTGCCCTCGCTGAGGAGAGGCTCAATACCCATGGTGAACGACGTAGCCGCGCATCTTGGAATAGCGAAGAACGGCCCTATCGTAAGGCTGAGTGCGCATGTGAAGAAATATCCGTAGCCGCGCGATACCTGCGAAGACATTTCCATGAGGCCAGAGCTTCTGGAGACGCCGAGTGCCACGACGCCGAGCAGCGGCATTCCGACCGCCGTGATGATGAGTCCGATGAGTGCAGGCACGAGGCTTGCGCCAGCCTTAGCACCGAGTATAATCGGGAAAATCAAGTTTCCCGCTCCGAAGAACATTCCGAATAGCATGGACGCTACCAGAACGTATTGCTTTCCTGAAATTTTGTTGTCCATAATTCTTTTTCCTTTTGCTGCCGCGCGTGGCAGCTCCTTTCCTAAAATGAGAGATCGCTTCAGATACGCAATATCTATCTCTCTGTCCCAATAAAATTAACTTATATTTTATCACAAAACAACTGCCGCGTAAAGCCTATATTTTCAAACACATTCCCCGCGCAAGTCTTGTAATCAGCAAAATTTTCTGTTATACTGTTTTGAGAGCGAAGGGAGAAAAGGCAGAAATGAAATTTCAGATAAAACGGCTTTTACCGATATTGCTGGTCGTAGCCCTTGCTGTTGGTCTTTGCACAGCGTTTGCAGCCGACAGCAATGTTTCGACAGATGTAACAGCCACGGAGGCCGCATCAGCAGACACAACAACCGCAGATGGCACGGATGCGAGCACAGACGCCACGACCACAGACGCAAAGAAAGACACCACGACCATCATGCTTACAGGCGACCTCATGTGCCAGCCGAACCAGCAATACGCAGGCTACGACGGAGAGAATTACGACTTCACCGCGACATTCAAGTATGTCAAGCCGATTTTCGACAAAGCCGACGTTGTCATTGGCAACCTCGAGACGCTCGTTTCCAAGTCGCTCCCTCTCTCCAAGGACATGAGGAAGCTCCAGAGCAGGCCGTACCTCAACTCACCATCAGAGTGGCTGGATGCGTTGCAATATGCGGGGTTTGATGCTTTTATCCTGGCGAATAACCACGACTGCGACGGCGGTAAGACGGGCATCAAGGAGACGCTCGCCGAGCTGGACTCCCGCAACATCCCGTACACCGGCCTGTACGATTCAAAGAAGGACAAACACTACTTTATTATAGAGAGCAACGGAATCAAAATCGGCGTGCTCGCATACGCAGGATATTTCAACAAAAAAGAGCAGTTCCTTGATGACGACGCATGGATGCTGAGCATGCATGACCAAGCTACCTCCGATGTCAAAGCGCTCAAGAAAGCTGGCGCGGAGTACATTATCGCCTACTCGCACGCAGGCACGGAGTACACGCAGAAGCCGAACGCTAGGCAGAAGAACTTCGGTCAGTTCCTCGCAGAGGCAGGCGTTGACTATATCGTAGGCTCGCACCCACACGTGCTGCAGCCATATTCCAAGGTCAAATATAACGGCAAAACCGTTCCGTATATTTATTCCATGGGCAACTTCACTTCAGCCATGAAGGAGGACATCAAAAAAGAAACGATCATCCTGTCCATCACCCTGAAAAAGACTGACGACGGAGTTAAGCTCGCAAGCCAAAAATATTATCCTTGCTACATGCTCGACGAATACGACGGCGACGGCTACGTGCTCATGCCGGAGAGCGTAGCTAAGACCGACAGCAAACTTTCGAAGAAGCTTTCCTCGAACTACAAGCACATCCGCAAAATCGTAGGCAAGCTACAATAAGAATACAAAACGCAGAGTTACCCATTGAATTAGGCTTCCCTGCGTTTTTCTTTTATCCTAATGTTTCTACATCTGACCAATCGCCGCAGATGTACTTCACGTTGTCGCGAGTGTCCTTCGTCTTGACATATGCGCGAACTTTGACATAGCCTGACGTGAAGCCAATCCTCTTCTTGGTGCTCTTCGTCGTGTACTTCTTATACTTATAGTTTGAGTCTGCTTCCGCTGGCTTCTTGAACGACTTATCGGTACAGTATCTGATTTCGTAGCCCGTCACATCCTGCTTGTCCCAAGATAATACCGAGCTCATCTTGCCCGACTTGACGCCGGTGATGTTTACCTGATCTGGGACAACCGTCACGTCGATTGTGACTTTCGCACGCTGGTACGTCGTGTTCCCAGTCGTTCTAACCGATACCTTCGTCCAACCCGCCTTCTTGGCTCTGATTATGTCGTTCTTGACGCGGACGATGCCCTTCCTGCTCGTGTTGTAGGAGAATCCCGTTCCGTCGCCGCTCGCGCTTGGCGAAATTTCAACGGTTTCGCCGACCTTCAGCTTAAACTTCGTGCCGCTGACATTCAGCGTCTGTGGCTTTCCAATCACCGAGAAAAGCACTTCCGCCGTTCCGCTGTAGCCTCCCTTGAGGCTCACTCGGATTGCATACTCGCCCATGCTCTTGATTTCTTTAACCTTCTCGTATTCTTCCTTTACAATTCTGTAGTAGGAAACCGTGTAATTGTCTTTGCTGAACGTCTTCTTGTGTGTGCTCGTTGAGCCATTCGACTGCTTCTCAGTCACGTAGCCAGTGACAGTGAGCTCTGGCACGATTTTGTTGCCGTCGGCATACACATAGTACTCGTCCAAGCTAACCGTGAGCTCGGAAACATTATGCTTGGTCTCCGCAGCCCCCGCCGCAGCAGGCACCATCGCCACCGCTAATGTCAATGCAGCGACAAAAATCTTCTTAAATAGTCCTCTCATTTACCAAAAATTCTCCTAAAAATACATATCACAGACGAAAAAAACAAGTCTGCTATTTTGCTGAGTGCTCCTGCAACAACTCATTCTTCATATTCCACAGCTTCGGCGACAGGTCAACATAGTACGTCTGTGGGTTCTCGAGTCTGAGCGTCTCATCCCAGAGC
>CAVEOR010000123.1:0-4021 GCA_963617285.1 Anaerovoracaceae bacterium
GCCGAGACAGAACCGCGCAAAGACTTCATTTATAATGTCTTCCTCGACAGCCTCACCGATAATCATCCCGAGACTCTCATACGCAGCGTTCGCGTCAATCTCGATCAGCTCAAGCGGCTGTCTCTCCTCGGCGCCTTCAATCGCATCAGCAATCGACTGGCTTGCCTCCTCGAGAAGCCTCTGATGACGCACATTCGTAATCATCGTACTCTCGCTCTGCTTAACCTTGCCCCCGTAGACAAGTTCCTCGATAATATTCTCTATCTCCTCGATTCCCTGGCCGCCAGTAACGGAAGCCTCGATAATCGGAGCATTAGGCAGCAGCCTTGCAATCTCAGACGAAGCAAACTCGCTCGGCAGGTCGCTCTTATTCATAACCGCGATAACCTTGCGGCCGCCAATGTGCTCGATAATCGAAATATCCTCATCATCCAATGGCCGCGAAGAATCTATCATCAAAATAACGAGGTCCGCATTGTTAAACGCTTCCTTGCTCTTCTCTATTCCAATTTTCTCTACGACATCATCCGTCTCGTGAATTCCCGCTGTGTCGGTCAGCCTGATTGGAATTCCGCGGATTGTAATCATCTCTTCAATCGTATCTCTCGTTGTGCCCGGAACCTCGGTTACTATAGCACGCGTCTCATTCAGCAGGGCGTTCATCAAGGAAGATTTCCCGACATTAGGCTTGCCGATGATGGAAACCTTCAGGCCCTCGCTGATTATTCTGCCCGTATCGGAAGTTCGGAGCAAATCCTCAATCTTGCTGCGAACCGAACCGAGAGCTGCAATTAGTTTCTCGAATGTCAGCTGCTCGATATCCTCGTCGGGATAGTCGATATTCACTGTGATATCGACGAGACTATCCATAAGCTCGGCGCGGATTTCTCGAATCTCCTTTGAGAAGTTCCCTTCGAGCTGGCTGAGCGCAACGTCGAATGTCTTATCCGACTTAGCGCGGATCAAGTCGATAACCGCCTCAGCCTGCGATAGGTCGAGCCTGCCGTTTAAGAATGCTCGCTTCGTGAACTCGCCAGGCTCTGCCATGCGCGCGCCGTTCTTCAGCACGAGCGACAGAATTTTGCGCAGGGAAACCATGCTCCCGTGGCACTGAATCTCGACAACGTCTTCAGCCGTATAGGATAACGGCGCCTTGAAATACACCGCCATAACCTCGTCGATCAGCTCGCCCGAGAAATTGTCGCGTATGAATCCGTAGTGCATCTGGCGCGGCTTAAACTCAGCCTTGCCCTGGCTCTGAGTGAAAATTTTCTCCAGTATTCTGTTCGCATCCTCGCCGCTAATCCTAACGATTCCGATTCCACCTTCACCAGGCGCGGTCGCAATAGCAGCTATCGTCTCATCAATCATATCTTTCTACAATTATATTGGCACCCGCCAAAATCAAAATAAAATTCCAAAATCCAAGTAATTTCCCTAATTCTTGGCTCAAACTAAAAATATAGCCCGTTCGTGAAAACGGGCTAAAAACTACTTCAATTCAATTATAACCCTTCTGTATGGATCTTGACCTTCACTTCTGGTCGTAACCTGAGGATGGTTTTGAAGAGTTGCATGAATAACCTTTCTTTCGTAAGGATTCATAGGCTCCAGTCTGACGCTCTTGCGGGTTCTTGCAACCTTGTTCGCCAGTCTGACTGCGAGCAATTCGAGCGTCTTCTCTCTCTTTGCTCTGTAATTCTCCGCATCTACAACTACTCTTGTGTATGCGCTATTTTCTTTGTTAACAACGAGGCTCGTCAGATACTGAATAGCATCCAGCGTCTGTCCTCTCTTACCGATGATAGTTCCAGAATCCTTGCCCTGGATGTCAAGGTAAAGAACATCCTTGCCCTGCTTAGCAGTAACGGTAAGGTCAAGTCCCATTTCCTTAGTGACTTCCTTCAGGAAAGTAAGTGCAGCGTGCTCTTCGCATGGCACCAAATTCTCGTCAGGCTCCCTCTCGATAATAGGCTTAACATCATCAATGCTAAACTTCGGAGCTCTGTTGTTTCTGTCTCTATCTCTTCTGTTGTTTCTCGATGCTTCCCTTCTTGGAGCTTTTTCTCTTTCCGGTCTTGTTCTTTCAACAGAAGTTTCCTGTTTGGTAGGAGCAGGGCTAACAGGCTTTTCTTCCTGCTTAGCTTCCTTAACTTCCTTCTTTTCTTCCTGAACAGGAGCCTTCTTCTTTTCAACTCTTACCTTCGCAAGCTTTGAACCGATACCGAAAAAACCGCGAGAAGATTCTTCCAAAACAGTAACATCGACGTCATCTATGGTAAGATTCAGATCCAGCAGCGCGAGTCTAACAGCCTCATCCACGTCTGTTCCGTACTTCTCACAAAAATCCATGTTTGTTTTTTCCTCCAATATTTAAGCTGTTGCCTTTTTCTTTCTTTTCTTGCCCTCTTTCTCTTCTCTCTCAGCTTGAGCCTTCTTCTTCCACGAGTTGAATCTCATGTTGTAGAAGATCTGGATAACCTGGCTACCGAACCAGTAAAGCGCAAGTCCAGCAGGATAGCTTCTCGCCATCCACAGAATCATCAGCGGGAAGAAGTATTTCATAACCTTCGTCATCATCGCTGTCTGAGCTGCGTTCGCGCTAGTTGACATCGTCGACTGAGACATTACGTAAGAGAAAAATGTTGCAATTGCTGCAGCGATAGGCAAAATCCACTTATCTGGCTGTGCTAAGTCCTTAATCCACAGAAAACTCTCGTGAGTTGCAAACAGCATGTCCGAAGTCAGATAATCCATAGGGCTTCTCAGCAAAGCGAACAGACCCATGATTACAATCATCTGAACGATCATCGGCAGGCAGCCGCTGTACATGCTCGCACCCTCATTCTTGTAGAGCTCGTTGAGCTTCTCGTTCATGAGTTCTCTGTCTTTGGCATACTTCTGCTGGATTTCCTGTATCTTCGGCTGGAACGCAGACATCTTCAAAGTAGATTTAATCTGCTTAGCGTATACAGGATAGAGGCAAAGCTTAACAATAATCGTCAAAATGATAATCGCTATACCATAGCTGCCGATCAAGCCGTAAAGCCACGAAAGCAAAAGACTTAATGGTTTTGCAATTATTCCCATCAAATTCCTCCATTATTTCAAAGGATCGTAGCCCCCTTCGTGCCAGGGGTGACACTTCAAAATTCGTTTAATACCTAAATAACTACCTTTGAAAACCCCGTATTTCTCCAGCGCTTGGATGAAATATGTGGAGCAGGTAGGATAAAACCGGCAAGTCGATGGAAATAGAGGCGAAATAAATCTTTGATAAAATCTGATCATCAAAATCATTATTTTCTTAAAAAAATTGCCTATACTTTTCATTTGTCCTTGAATACTCCGGTTTTCTTGAATGCGGAGCGGAGGGATTTCTCAACATCCGCACATTTCTTACCAGAAATAGTGTTTCTTGCGATTATAATAAAATCATAGCCCGTCGGAAGTTTCTCGGCGAGTGACCGATACGACTCCTTCATCAGGCGTCTGGCACGATTCCTCTTAACACTGTTTCCTACTTTTTTGCTTGCCAAAAACCCTGTTCTATTGTACGGCAAATGATTGGGTCTGTAAAACAGCACCACATATCTATCGCCCACGGACTTCCCCCTATTATAAATAGAAGAAAAGTCGCTCTTTTTCCTTAAAACATTCTTTTTTAGCATTTCACATAACCGTTTGGTTTCTTTGGTTTCTCAAATTTCCGCAAATTAAGCAGTGAGTTTCTTTCTGCCTCTTGCTCTTCTTCTCTTCAGAACGTTTCTGCCGTTCTTGGAAGCCATTCTCTTTCTGAAACCGTGTTCTTTCATTCTCTGTCTTTTCTTTGGCTGATATGTCTGTTTCATTGTCACAAGACTCCTTTCTAAATAATTTTCGTGCAAATCTAAATTCCAAGTTGCACATATGCCTAAGTATTATACTTTATATGTAGGAAAAAGTCAATGAAATGTTCGCACACAATCGCAAACTTTCTCGAAAAAATCACGAAATCTCGCAAAAAAGTTATCCACAAATC
>CAVEOR010000124.1:0-3877 GCA_963617285.1 Anaerovoracaceae bacterium
ATACCTTCTTTGATGATGTTGATACCAGCCTTCATGTCCTCAGCCTTGAGAACGTATGCGATACGGATGTCGGACTGACCAACGCCCTTTGTGCCGTAGAATCCGCCAGCAGGTGCGAACATGCAAGTCTCGCCGTTTACATCGAACTCAGTGAGCAGGAACATAAGGAACTTCTCAGCGTTGTCAACTGGAAGCTGGCAAGTGATGTAAAATGCGCCTTCTGGAACGCCGTACTTGATACCTTCGATTTCGTTGAGAGCTTCAACGGAAACGTTTCTTCTGTGCTCGTACTCTTTCTTGATGTCGTTGAAGTAATCAGGATCAAGGTTGTAAAGAGCAGCGGAACCGATCTGGTCGAGTGTAGGAACGCAAAGTCTTGCCTGGCAAAGCTTCATGAGGTTGCCCATGAGCTCTTCGTTCTTGGAAGCGATGGAACCGATTCTAGCGCCGCAAGCGGAGAATCTCTTGGAAACGGAGTCAACGATGATAACGTTCTGCTCAGCTTCTTTGTAGTGACCGAATGAAGACATTTCCTTGCCATCATAAACGAATTCTCTGTAAACTTCGTCGCAGATGAGATAAAGGTCGTTCTTAACTACGATGTCAACGATGAGATCCATCTCTTCTTTGCTGAGAACCTTACCAGTTGGGTTGCCTGGGTTGATGATAGCGATAGCCTTAGTCTTAGGAGTGATAACGCCTTCAATCTTCTCTCTAACTGCGTACTGATATCCGTCGTCTGCAGTAGTTGGAATTGCAACAACCTCACCGCCAGCAGCCTTGATGAATGTCTTGTAGTTTGTATAGAAAGGTTCAGCCATGATAACTTCATCGCCTGGGTCAAGAATACCGGTGAAGATCATGGAAAGAGCTTCTGAACCACCGTTTGTGATAAGGATGTCCTTGTTTTCGAATTCGATTCCGATTCTCTTGTAGTAACCGATGAGGGCCTCGATGAGCTCCTTAACGCCCTGGGAGTTAGCATAAGCCAAAACTTCCTGGTCGAAGTTCTTTACTGCGTCGAAGAATGCTCTTGGAGTCTTGATGTCCGGCTGACCGATGTTAAGGCCATAAACCTTCTTGCCAGCAGCTCTTGCAGCGTCTGCGTAAGGAACGAACTTTCTAATTGGGGAAAGCTCCATCTCTTGAATCTTTTGTGATAATTTCATTTTTAATCTCCTCTTTTCTGTGTAATAAACAGTTACATCTTTTATTTCTCCAACTCCGCGTGGGAGCTATCGACAACTTTAATGATTTCCTCTGGAGTTATTTCTCCATCAAAAACTTTACCAGTGGTCAAGAAAAGCAAGTATTCGATATTGCCCTTCGCGCCGGTCACTGGACTGTATGTCAGCCCAGACGGCACAAAACCATTCTCACAAGCATATTGTACCACATTTTTTATAACTTCACCATGTACTTTTTTGTCTCTGACGATACCTTTTTTGCCAACTTGCTCGCGACCCGCCTCAAATTGCGGTTTCACGAGGCACACCAGGCTCCCGCCGCCCGCCAAAAGCCTTGCAGCGACTGGGAATACGAGCTTCAGCGATATGAAAGAGACATCTATGCTGATGAACTCCACAGGCTCGTCTATCAAAGAAAAATCGAGGTAACGAATATTGCATTTTTCCATATTCGTGACTCTCGGGTCGATTCTCAGCTTGTAATCGAGCTGCCCGTAGCCGACATCCACTGCAAATACACGCTTGGCGCCGTTCTGCAGCATGCAGTCAGTGAAGCCACCCGTCGAAGCACCGATATCCATGCAGACCTTGTTCTTAAGGTCAATTGGCCACAGCTTCATTGATTTTTCGAGCTTCAGGCCGCCACGGCTAACGTAAGGACAGATATTCTCCTTGACCGTGATCTCAGCGTTCTCATCTATCATATTGCCGGCCTTGTCGCTCTTCTGCCCATCGACATACACGATTCCAGCCATTATGGAAGCTTTCGCCCGCTCTCTCGACGGGTAAAGCCCTTTCTTTACCAGCAAAACATCAAGCCTTTCCTTCAAGCTCTTCACATATCCTTTCTGCTATTTTCTCCGCGGAAAGTCCATATCTATCCGCAAGTTCGTCAAATTTGCCCTGTTCTATGAACGTGTCAGGCCAGCCGAACGTCAGGACTTTCTGGCTATGCCCGTTTCCTTGCAACGCGTTCCTCAGGCTCTGGCCGAAGCCGCCAGCAAGCACATTGTCCTCTATGGTTACGATTATATCTCCGTCGAGCTCTGGGAAATCCAAGCTCTCAGGCACGAGCGGCTTAAGTATCGTCATGTTGCGACAGGTTGACATAATATTTTTATCATTAAGCAACTCGGCGACCGCCGCTCCGGTGGCTGCCATACGGCCTACTGCGACGATATCCACTGATTTCCTCGGCTCGTTGCTCGCTGTAACCTTGGCAAGTTTCTCGTTACAGCGAGCGGATGCCATAGTTTCTGTAGCAGCCGCCTCGCCCCTCGGGTACCTAACAGCGCAAGGACCGTCGCAGCCCAGCGCGAAATCCATCGATTCCACGAGCGACTGGTCGCAATAAGGCGCGAGCACTGTCATATTCGGCATAGTATTGAGATAGCTAAGGTCGAATATGCCTTGATGCGTCGGTCCGTCAGCGCCAACGATTCCGGCTCTGTCTATCATAAATGTCACGTGCAGGTTCTGCATGCAAACGTCGTGTAAAATCTGGTCATATGCCCTCTGAAGGAATGTGGAATATATGCAAACGAAAGGCTTATATCCTTCCGCTGCAAGCCCAGCCGCAAACGTAACAGCATGCTGCTCGGCGATTCCAACGTCGAAGAACCTATCTGGGAATTCCTTTGCGAACTTCGACAAGCCTGTCGCCTCGCCCATCGCCGCAGTGATTGCAACGACTTTCGGATCCTTGCGGGCAAGTTCGAGCAGATGCTCGCCCATGAGGCAGGAATAAGACGGACGCGCTGGCTTATCCAGCGGCTCGCCTGTCTCAACATCGAAAGCCCCGATTCCGTGGAACTTGCCCGGTGCCTTCTCTGCGTTGATATAACCTTTGCCTTTCTTCGTTATAACGTGGATTAAAACCGGCTCGTCGAGCGACTTCGCGCGGTTAAACGCATCGCAAAGCTTGCCGATATCGTGTCCGTCGACAGGCCCGAAATACGTGAATCCGAGTTCTTCGAACAGAACTCCGCCGTAATCCATCATGGAATATTTAATATCGTTTTTTATATCTGCCAGGCCACGCGCAATGCCCTTGCCGACGCTCGGAATGTTCGCAACCCTGTTTTTGATAAATCTTTTCGCACCGAGGTAACCCTTGGACGTCCTCAGCGAGTCGAGATGCTGTGAAATTCCGCCGATATTAGGCGAAATGGACATGCCATTATCGTTCAGGACGACGATAACCTTCGACTTGCTCGCTCCGATATTGTTCAGCGCCTCGAAGGCCATGCCACCAGTCAGCGACCCGTCACCAATTACGGCGATTACCTCGTTATCTCCGCCCGCAAGGTCGCGAGCTGCAGCCATTCCAGCCGCCGCCGAAATCGAAGTCGTGCTGTGCCCAGTGTTGAACACGTCGTATTCGCTCTCCTCCCTCTTCGGGAATCCGCTTAGTCCATCCAATTGCCTCAGCGTCGCGAATTCAGCGGCTCGCCCAGTGAGAATCTTGTGCACGTAAGCCTGATGACCGACGTCCCAGATTATCTTGTCTTTCGGGCAGTCAAACACCTTATGAAGCGCAATCGTAAGCTCTACAACGCCGAGGTTAGAAGCCAGATGCCCACCCGTCTTAGAGACTTTCTCGATTAGGAAATCTCTGATCGAATACGTGAGCAGATCTAACTCTTTACTCGTCATGCGTTTAAGCGCGCTCGGAAAGTCATATTCAATTA
>CAVEOR010000125.1:0-3871 GCA_963617285.1 Anaerovoracaceae bacterium
TCCGCACGCAAATCATATTTATTCTCAAAAATCAAAATTTCCTGAAGAATACCAATCAATTTAGGCATTTCAACGAACAGGGTTTTATTTCTTTTGAAATCATCTCTTTCCTCTAAAAATCAGAATTTCAAGAAAACGGATAGGATTTTATCGTGAAATATGCAGCCGAAATATTTTTTTTATTCGGAATTTATGGTATACTATCGATAGAGTCTGCTCGCAGGCGGAACCGCTGGAGCAGGACGCAGTTTGCAAGGCATTGCTGTGGGCACGAACGAATGTAGCAAGGCGGTGTAATGCCTGTGCCACTGCGGGAGATAGCCAGGTGCTATCTGAGGTGCTGCGATTGCGAGCGGTAGCACTGCGAGGCACAACCGCAGCCTGCAGGCGCATGCACAATTTGCTAATATGACCATTGCACAGATTCAAGGGGAGAAATCATGGACGTGAAAATTAGACTAAAGAAGGATTACAAGGGGCAGTTTGAGGAAATGTCGGTCGAGATGGGGACGACGATTGAGCAAATTTACAGGGGAATTGCGGACAAGTTGCCGTACACGGTGCTGGCGGCGAAATCGGACAACAAGTTGGTTTCGCTCGCATATAAGATTTACCGCAGCTGCGACATCGAGCTTCTCGACATGAGAACGCAGGTCGCGAACCTCGTGTACCAGAACACGCTGAACATCATATATCTGAAGGCAGTGCACGACGTGATGGGCGAATGCAAGGTCAACATTCTCAACGCACTGAACAAGGGACTTTACACGGAAATTGAGACGGATGAGCCGATAACACATATGAAAGTCCGCGAAATCGAGAAGCGGATGGAGCTCCTCGTCTCGCTTGATTTGCCGCTGAAGAGGGTGAAGCTGGTCAGAGATGAAGCCGCAGAGTTTTTCAGGAAAAGCGGACGCGAGGGGAAAGTCGCTCTGCTGAAGGAACTGCCGAGCGCGAGGAAAATTACGTTCTATGACCTGGATGGCTACATGGACTTTTTCTATGGGATAATGTGCCCGACGACGAGCTATATCAGGAATTTTGAGCTGCGCAAGTACAGAGACGGCGTGCTCCTGAGATTCCCGCACCCGTCGAACCCGAACGAAATCCCAGCATACAGGGACGAAAAGGCACTCTACAAGACGTTCACGGAGGAGCGCAACTGGGGCGACCTCATGGATATAAATTACGTTTCAGATTTGAACGAGCGAATCGACGAGGGGAAGCTGAAGGAGCTTTTCCAGATTTCCGAAGCGCTGCACGAGAGCAAAATTGTGGAGATCGCCGAGGAGATAGTCAAGCAAAAGAAGAGAATTATTTTGATAGCGGGGCCGTCGTCGTCGGGAAAGACGACATTCGCGCAGAGACTTTGCATACAGCTGCGCGTGCACGGCGAGAAGCCGCTTTACTTGGGAACGGACGACTACTTCGTGGAACGCGAGGACACACCGCTCGATGAGAATGGCGAGAAGGACTACGAGAACCTCGGAGCGGTCGATATCGACCTGTTCAACGATAACATGAACGACTTGCTGGCGGGCAAAGAAGTCGACCTGCCGACCTTCGATTTCATAACGGGCCACAAGGAATACGGCAAGAGAATCACGCAGATTACGGAGGACCAGCCGATTGTAATCGAGGGCATCCACGCGCTGAACGGGGCGCTGACACCGAAGATTCCTGAGCGAGAAAAATACAAGATTTACATCAGCCCGCTCATCCAGCTGAATATCGACGATCACAACAGGATTGTCACGACGGACCACAGGATGCTAAGGCGAATGGTCAGGGACTACAAGTACCGCGGGCACAGCGCTCGCGACACGATCAATTCGTGGCCAAAGGTTCGCAAGGGCGAGGACAAAAACATCTTTCCATACTCTAATGAGGCGGATGTTGTGTTCAACTCAGTACATCTGTACGAGATTGCGGTTTTGAAGAAATACGCTCTGCCACTGCTCGCGGAGATTACGAGGGACGAGCCGGAATTTACCGACGCGCGCAGGATGCTGAATTTCCTGAGCTATTTCAGGACAGCGGACGATGATTCGGCAATTGCGAACAATTCGATAATCAGGGAATTTATCGGCGGAAGCATTTTTGTCGAGTAAGGTAGGCCGGGTAAAACACAGAAAAATGCAAATTGCCTGGCCGTGCAAAACGGACGACTGCAGTGGCACGAACCACAGAGCGATGAAAAAAAGGGTATAGCAAAAGGAGAAGTTGAGAAATGGGTAGAAGAAAATTTAACGGCGAGAAGAAATATGGAGCCAAAGGAAGAGCCGGGCTTGCGATTTTGCTCTCGCTCTGCCTCGTGGTGGGGCTCGTCGGAGTGACGGCATATGCGGCGGAGACTACGGCAAACGATGAGACGAACAACATCGTCATCATTTACACAGGCGACATGCACGGCAAGCCAGACACTAACATAACGATGGCGGGCCTCAAGGCATATGCGAACGAGCGCCAGGCGAAGAGCAAGTATGTAGAGATTGTCGACGCGGGCGATTCGCTCAGCGGCAGCGCGATTGCAAGTTCTTCTGACGGCAAATACATGATGGATGCGATGAACGAAGTCGGCTACGGGATTGCGGTTCCGAGCGCAGACGACTTCAGTTTCGGCGTTGACCTTCTGACGAGCACGATTGATAATTCGTCGAGCTACGAATATTTAAGCTGTAATTTTGTGAATGCATCGACTGGCAAGACTGTGTTCAATGCGTATAAGACGGTGGTTTACGGCAATACGAAAGTTGCATATATCGGAATCAGCGACCCGCTCACGGCAAGCATCACAAAGGCGACGATTGATAGCAGCAAATACAAGTTCCTCGGCAAGGATAGTGCGAGCGAGCTGTACACAGCGGTTCAGAACGCAGCGGATGCGGCGAAGGCGGCAGGCGCGGACTATGTAATCGCAATCGGACACCTTTCAGAGACGGGCAGCGACCCGCTTTCAGCAAAGAGCATAATCGCGAACACGACGGGAATCACAGCGTTCATTGCAGGCGGAGACCACGTCGCAATCAGCGGCGACCAGGTCAAGAACAAGTCTGGTCAGAGCGTGCTGCTCACGTCAGCGGGAGCGAACATCAGCAATATCGGGGCGATTACGCTTTCTCCAGGAAAGTCGGTTTCCTCACAACTCATCAGCAACTACAGCTATAGATATATCAAAACAAATGACGCAATCACAGCGCTCACACAGAAATACAGCAAGGAGCTGACGAACGTTTTCGCGACGTCAGCGGTTGACTTGACTTCGGCGGATTCCGACGGCGTTCGAACTGTTGGCAAGTCCGAGACGAACCTTGGCGACCTCGTAGCTGACGCATATAAGAAAGCGTCTGGCGCGGATATCGCCTTTGTTGAAGCATCAGAAGTTCAGGGCAAGATTAGCCACGGTGATGTGAGCTACAGCGATATTTTGAATGTCCTGCCTGGCGGAAACAGCCTGAGCGTTTACACCGTATCGGGCGGCGAAATCCTCGATGCGCTCGAGATGGCCGCAAGGCTTTTCCCTTCGAACAATGAGGGATTCCTGCAGGTAGCGGGCGTGACTTTTGACATTCAGGAGACGGTCAAGTCGACTGTGACGGTTGACGCAAGCAGCAAATTCACTGGCGTTAAGGGCGAGTACAGGGTTACTAATGTCATGATTGGCGGCAAGGAGCTCGATTTGATGGACGACTATACGGTCGTTGCGTCGGATGCATTCTGGGCGGGCGACACGGGCTACGCGATGTTCGAGGAAGCAACGATGAAGTCGAAGGATGTCGCGACGGACACGGACGCACTCTATGACTATATCGCCAGCGATTTGAATGGCAAGATTACGGACAAATATGCCAAGCAGGCAGGCAGAATCGAC
>CAVEOR010000126.1:0-3761 GCA_963617285.1 Anaerovoracaceae bacterium
GGGTACATTTCCTCGTTCGTATCGAAGTAGTCGATGATGACCTCGTAGCCCGTCTCCTCCTCGAACTGGTCGACCAGATCTGGGTCGATATAGTCACCGAAGCAGTAAACATACACCTGTCCCTGGTCCTGTGCACCCACTAGCGAGCCCGCATATTGATTCAGCCCCAGCACAACCACGAGGAAGCAGAGCACGAGCGCCCCAGCCTTCTTGACCGTGATTCCGCCCCGCTGCGAGTAATAATCCTCGTTCTTCTTCCGATCGCCAGCCATGAAGTTCACCACAATCAAAACGAGCAGAACCAGCACGAATATTACAGTCGAAAGGGCATACAGCGTCGGCCGAACACCGATCTTCACCTGGCTATATATGAGCGTCGACAAAGTATTTATCCCCGCACCGCGCGTAAAATGCGTAATTACGAAGTCATCCACAGACATGGTGAAAGAAAGCAGGAATCCCGAGACGATACCTGGCATAATATCTGGCAGAACGACCTTGAAGAACGCATAGGTCGGAGTCGCTCCCAGGTCGAGCGCCGCCTCGTAGGTGTGATTCTCAAGCTGCTTGAACTTCGGCATAACCGAGAGAATCACATACGGAATGCAGAATGTGATGTGCGCGAACAACACCGTCCCGTAGCTCAAGCTGATTCCAAACATCAGGAAACTCATCATGATGGAAATACCCGTCACGATATCTGCATTCAGAAGCGGAATGTTGTTCAGCCCCATGTAAAACGAGCGGCGTTTTTCGCTCATGGCATTGAGGCCTATGCAAGCAAGAACGCCCACAACCGTTGCAATCACAGAAGCCCAGAGTGCAATGGTCAGCGTGTTGCCCAGAGCCTCCATGATTTCCTGGCTCTGGAGCATTTCTCTGTACCACTTGACCGAGAAGCCCTGCCAAACGTTCATGCTCTTCGCGGAGTTAAACGACAGGACCATCAGCGTACCGATCGGCAGGTACAGGAACAGAATAATTAACCCGAGGTAGAGGGCTTTGATAAATTTCTTCATATCATATTGCCCTCCCCGTTTCTATCAAATTTCTCGATAAATGCCATGCTTATCACTATGAAAATCATCATGACCAGCGACAGACCCGAGCCGAGGTTCCAGTTCGAGCTGGCCGTAAACTCCTGCTCAATGATGTTACCTATTAGATTTACCTTGCCGCCGCCCAGCATGTTGGAGATAGCGAATGTCGTCAGCGAAGGCACGAAAACCATGGTAACGCCGCTGACGATACCAGGAATTGAAAGCGGAACGATGACCTTGCGCAGGACGATAGCCTTGCTCGCCCCGAGGTCGTAAGCCGCCTCTATGAGATTATTGTCAATTTTGATGATTGCGTTGTATATCGGCAAAACCATGAACGGCAGATAGTCGTAGACCATGCCCAGGATTACCGCGGCCGGCGTGTTGATTATATTCAGCCCCGGCAGGCCGATCCCCGTCAGCAAGCCGTTGATGATTCCGTTTTTCTCCAGCAGAACCTGCCAAGCCATCGTCCGAAGCAGGAAGTTCATCCACATAGGCAGGATGAACACGAACACCATGAAGCCCTTCTTGCCGAGCTTGCTGCCGCGGAGCGCCAGGCCGAGCGGGAATGCGAGCAGAAGGCAGATGAGCGTACTGGCCGCCGCCAAAGCAAGCGAGAGGCCGAGCGCCTTGGCGTGTTCACCCGTCGCGATAGCCTCGAGGTTCGCCAGAGTGAACAGGCCGCTCCTATCCGTGAATCCGTAGTAGGCAATCACCAGCGCAGGAATTATCGTCCCGCAGATCATAAACGCAACGAACGGAGCCGAAAAAAATCTCTTTGAAATTTTCATTCTATTTATCTCCCTCCATTCCTACTCGAAGTCCTCCAGCGTAATCGCCTCTTCGTCCTCAGACTGCGGCTTGTTCATGATTTGAATATTTTCTGGAATTACATTTATGGAAACCTGTGTGCCAACAGGATAGCTTGTGGTATTCTGCACGAGCCACTCGTACCCGCCAGCCTCTATGCACATCTCGTAGTGCACACCGATAAATACGTTCGACGTCACAACGCCATCCATTATGCCCTCGCCGGGCCTTCCGATTATGATATCCTCTGGGCGGATTACGACGTCCACAGGCTTCTTGCGGCCGAAGCCCGAGTCGATGCACGGGAAAATATGGTCGCAGATCTTTACGACGAAGTCCTCCATCATCATTCCGTCGAGAATGTTCGAGTCCCCGATAAAGTCCGCAACGAACGCATTCTCAGGCTCGTTGTAGATCTCCTCTGGCGTTCCCATCTGCTGGATGTAGCCCTGGTTCATAACTACGACCTTATCCGACATGGTCAGCGCCTCCTCCTGGTCGTGCGTAACGTAGAGGAACGTGATGCCGAGCTCGTTCTTGAGGCGAATCAGCTCGTATTGCATCTCTTGTCTAAGCTTCAGGTCGAGCGCCCCGAGCGGCTCATCAAGCAGCAGAACTCGAGGCTCGTTTACGATAGCGCGAGCGATGGCGATTCTCTGCTGCTGCCCACCGGAAAGTGAGTCAACGGAACGCTTCTCGTAGCCGTTCAAATTTACGAGCTTGAGAGCGTACTTGATTTTGTCGTTGATATATTCCTGCGACTTGCCGCTGATCTTCAGCCCGAAGGCGATGTTGTCAGCGATATTCATGTGTGGGAAGAGCGCGTATTTCTGGAAAACCGTATTGATCTGCCTCTTGTTCGGCGCCAGGTCCGTGATGTCCTCTCCCTGGAACAGCACGCGCCCCGTATCGGGTTTAGTGAACCCGCCGAGTATCCTGAGCGTAGTCGTCTTGCCGCAGCCCGACGGCCCCAGCAACGTGATGAACTCATTCTCCTCGATTTTCAGATTAAATTCGTCAAGCACGAGCTCGCCGTCATACGACTTCGAGATGTCGATAAATTCGATCAATGCCATTTCCGCGTCTCCCTTCATGTCGAAAAACCCGAAGTGAGCACATCTTTGCAACATGTCCAGCTCCGGGTTCTTTGCTATTCTCTTACTATCAAAAATTATATCCGCAATTCCGCTAATTTTCAAGCAAAATCTCTCTCCGCGAGAATTATTTTTCGCGTATAGGTTTTCGTTTCAAATTAGAGGCCTTTGCGCGTGAGGTTGATTCTGTTCTGGCTGTCGATTTCGAATACCTTGACAGTAACCGTATCGCCAACGTTCATCTCGTCCTCAACCTTCTCGACTCTGTGGTTAGCCATTCTCGAGATGTGAAGCAAGCCTTCCTTGCCTGGAAGAACCTCTACGAATGCGCCAACGGAACCCTTAGCAGTAGTGAGGATTCTCGTAACCGTGCCCTCGTAGATCTCGCCAACCTCAACGTCCTTAGTCAGGATTTCGATTTCCTTCTTGCAAGCCTCAGTCTTAGCTGCGTCTGTGCCGTAGATGGAAACGAGTCCGTCGTCGTTGATGTCGATCTTTACATCATATTTGTCAACCAGTCCGTTGATAGTCTCGCCGCCCTTGCCGATGACGATTCTGATCTTGTCTGGGTTGATGGTCATTGAAATTGCGCGTGGTGCGTACTGGCTCATCTCTTCGCGAGGTCCAGGGATTTCTTCTAACATCTTGTCCATGATGAACATTCTGCCTTCCTTAGCCTGCTTGAGCGCCTTCTCGAGGATGTCACGGGAAAGTCCGTGAACCTTGATATCCATCTGGATTGCAGTAACGCCGATCTCGGTACCAGTTACCTTGAAGTCCATGTCGCCGAGGAAGTCTTCCATGCCCTGGATGT
>CAVEOR010000127.1:0-3755 GCA_963617285.1 Anaerovoracaceae bacterium
GTGCTGTGGCGGCGGCGGCCGCTACGTGGGTCTGCCGTTGATCTGCTGCCTGTAAGGACGGCGCGAGGAAGGTGCGGCTCGCCATTAAGTTAATATGTAGAAAGTTGAAAGAGGCTGTCGCACAGCTGACCTGAGAGTCAAGCTGGCGCCGGCCTCTTTTGCAAAAAAATCGAGTAGGGTTAACTTGTAGCCCTACTCGAATGCTGAGACTATTTCTCGTCTTTGTCACCCATGATGTCGTGGTCGTGGGCTGCCTTGGCTACTACGCCGGAGAGACCGAGCAGGGCAACGAGGTTCGGGAATACCATCAGACCATTGAACAGATCCGAAAGGTTCCAAACGAGGTCAACCTTGAGCGTGGAGCCGACTACGATGCAGATTACAACGATGCAAGCGTAAACCTTGACTGCCTTGTGGCCGAACAGCGCCTTGACGTTCTGTTCACCGAAGAAGTACCAGCCGATGATCGTCGAGAACGCGAAGAACAGGAGGCAGATTGCAACGAAAATCGTGCCTGCGTTACCGATGGTTGCGGAGAACGCAGCCTGTGCGAGCGCTGTGCCCTGAAGTCCGCCTTCTACGCCAGCCTCGAGCTGTCCAGATGTGAGGATAACCATAGCTGTGAGCGTGAGCACGATGAATGTATCGATAAATACGGAAACGATTGCGATTTCGCCTTGATCTTGCGGGCGGTCAACCTTTGCGAGCGCATGTGCGTGCGGAGTTGAACCCATGCCGGCTTCGTTGGAGAACAGGCCGCGAGCCACGCCGTAGCGCATTGCCTGGCGAACCGTGATGCCGACTGCACCACCGAGAACTGCCTCAGGGTTGAATGCTGCAACGAAGATAGACTTAAGCGCTGGGATAATCGCCTCGTGGTTCATGCCGATGATGATCAGGCAACCAATGATATAGAAAATCGCCATGATTGGAACGATTTTCTCGGTAACGGAGGCGATACGTCTAACACCACCGAGGAAGATAAACGCTGCGATGATGCCGCATGCGATGCCGACTACGATTGCAGGTGTTCCGAACGCTGTCTCGAATGCGGCGCTGATGGAGTTTGCCTGTACCATGTTGCCGGAGAAGCCCAGTGCGAAGATGATTGCAACTGAGAAGAAGCCAGCCATGAACTTGCCGAACTTGCCCTTGAAGCAGCCGCGGATGTAGTAGATTGGGCCGCCTGTTACGTGACCTTCGGAGTCGGTCGTCTTGTATTTCTGTGCGAGTACAGCTTCGCCATAGATTGTGGACATGCCGAAGAATGCGGAGAGCCACATCCAGAAGATGGCGCCAGGACCGCCTGAGTAAAGCGCAGTTGCGGCACCTGCGATGTTACCTGTGCCGACCTGAGCTGCGATGGCGGTCGTAAGAGCCTGGAATGAGCTCATGCCGTCTTTGCCTGCTTTCTCACCGTTGAGGGAGAAGTTGGCGAAGAGGCGCCTCAAGCCTGCCCCGAACTTGCGAACCTGTACGAAACGCGTGCGAATTGTGAAGATGATGCCAGTACCAACGAGCAGGTAGAGCAGAAGTCCGTTCCACACGATATCGCTGATCTGGCTTACGAGATTGGTTAGTTGTTCCATGATGTTTATATATCCTTTCGTTTGAAGTAAATTGCGGCAAACAAAAAACCGGCATTCCTGCATTGTATACAAGAAATCCGGCTCCAAAGAAACGAACAGCTAGCGGGCGCGACATCGCTGTCACACCTTTTTGAAACTTTACTGTGTTCTTACTCCGTCCTTTCGCCTGAGAGATTCGCTCGCCGCCAGCCGCTACCATTTCTAGCCGCTAGTCATGCGAGTTTTGCACCTTCGGCAGCTCTCCACCTGGTTGGGGGAGAACGTTCTCCAGAGCCACATCCGTTCACAGTCCTCATTCGGTCGGTGTCGGTCGCTGGTGAATGGCATCTCGCCATTGCCAGGACACATCGGTCGTCCGAAAGCCTGAGAGTTTTACTCCTTCGGCAAGCCTTGCGGCTTTTTCCTGCAAACTTCGTTCGTCGCAATATTTAATTGTACAAGGAGTACTATAGCACCGCTTGAGGGGAGGCGTCAAGGGGGTATACATGTATTTTTTTAGAAACAAAAATCCCCGCGCGAGGCGAGGATTAAAATTCGTTTGCGCTGTTTGCGCAAATCCGCTCTACAGTTCTGTACTTTCCGCGGCGCTATCTGCGTTGCTTACGACTGCGCCACCAGCCTTCTCGACTTGCTTCATCTTGCGGGTGAAGATGATGTCGGAGACGAAGTCCGCAAGTCCGCTGACGAGCAGACCGATGCCGAGCATCATGAACAGCACTTTCGCTGTGGAGAACGGATTCATCATAACGAGGATGCCGAACACCGTGATTACAGCCGAGCCGATGAGAACGCCCTTCTGAACTCCATAGCCGAATTTCTTGAAGTTCAATACGTTCTGGATGCCTTCGAGGCCCTTGTACGTAATCATGAAGCCGATGACGAACGGGATAACCGCGATAATCATCGTGCCCTTGAACCAGATGAAGATGCCGAGGATGATGAGAGCGAGGCCAACCGCGAAGCCGTTCGTGTCATTGGCGATTCTCGTTTCGACCTTGGCAACGCTGTAGCCGATGAGTTTTGCAAGTCCGCAGATGATAGCTGCCGCCGCCAAAATCATGCAAATCATGCTTTCAATCTGATTCGTCCAAACGATGAGCGCCAGGCCGAGCAGGATGTAAACGAACGAGGTGGCGAATTTCGCTAAGTCTTTATTTTTATCCTTCATTATAGTACGTCCTTTCTGTAAATGTTCTGAAATGATTAGAAATGTCCTTTTTCTTATTTTGTTTATCGAGAAAAATTTTCTTCTTCAATAGTATAACACATGGGCGGGGCGATTTCTACAGAAAAATAGGCGGATAGAGAAAATATGTGGCGATATGATTTTTATTGGAGAGAGAAAATATGCGGCGGATAGGAGCTTTGTTGTACGTTGAAAAATACATGATTGCGCTGATTTGTTTGTACGCGAAAAAGTGCATGATTTTACACAAATTTTCCTTGACGAACTTGTATACAAAGAGTAGAATGATTAAGGCTAAAAAATATTCTGTATACATAATACAGATGGAAATACACGAACCGAACGTACCGAACGTGACGAGGACGCTGACAGTGGGTGACTCGGCGAATCGAAAAAGTTAGGCGTGATTGCAAGCAGAGAATTAGGAGGATTTTATCAATGAGAAAAGAATGGGAAGGTTTTGTTACAGGAAATTGGACGGAGAACATCGACGTTGAGGAGTTCATCACGCTTAACTACCATCCATATGATGGAGACGAGAGTTTCCTGGCAGGACCGACAGAGAGAACGAAGGAATGCCTTGACAAGGTTCAGGAGCTTTTGGTTGCTGAGAGAAAGAACGGCGGCACGCTCAAGGTTGACGCAAGCAGAATCATGAGAATCAATGCGTTCGGCCCTGGATACATCGTGCCTGGCAAGGATATCATCGTTGGTCTGCAGACAGACGAACCGCTGAAGAGAGGTATCTGCCCGTTTGGCGGCATCAAGATGGTTAGAGAAGAAGTCAAGGAATACGGTCAGGAGCTTCCACCGGAAATCGACCACATGTTTGATTATGTGACTACTCACAATGACGGCGTTTTCAAGGCTTACTCCAAGGAAATGCGTGCGGTTAGACACCTTGGCTACATCACTGGACTTCCTGACGCTTATGGCCGCGGCAGAATCATCGGCGACTACAGACGTTGCGCACTTTACGG
>CAVEOR010000128.1:0-3702 GCA_963617285.1 Anaerovoracaceae bacterium
AATTGTCACACCTTCGGTTTCAATACGCTGTTCGCTATCGCGGGTAACTATGCAGGAGCGATAGTCCGGGTATGTCTTCAGGAAGCGCAGCAGTGCCCTGATTTCTCGGTCAGCCGTTGCGGTATCACTGTAATTATAGCAGACCTGGACAGCAAGTTTTGAACTCGGAATGACAAAATCAACTTCAATGTTCTGGCTGTAATAGTAGAGAAGTGTTTCCTCTTCGGTATTATGATAGCGGCGATTCAGTTCTATGGCGACAATGTTTTCAAGAAGTTTGGTTTCGCCTTGAAATAGAAACAGGCTAAGCAGTCCCTGGTCGGCGAGGTAGCGCTTCTGAAGCGTTGTCCGTTCGCTTATTGGAGACAAGAGATTCGGAATAGAGAAAAATAGATAGGCCTCCTGCAAATAGTCAAGGTAATCCTTTAGAATTGACAGACTTATAGAGTCTCCGCTCGACTTGACAATATGCTGCAGGCGGGACAGGGAAGATGGCTGCATTACACTGTCTGCCAACTTTTTGGCCAAAAGGCGGAGGACTCTGGGATTGCGTATCCCGTGCCTCTGAACGATGTCACCGATAAGGATTTTCTGATAAAGAGAGTTGAAATATTCGCGTTTATCCGGATTTCTGAATGATTCTGCAATTCCACCTCCGTAAAAGAATGCGTCAAACGCCTTGGAAATCCGGGCGGAAGTCATCGGGCTGTACTCCCAGTTTTGTGCAACATGCACTTCGCAATACCTCAAATACTCCGAGAATGAGAAAGGAAAAACATCGCGGGGAATATACCTTCCACCAAGCTTGCCGGCTATTTCCGCACTGAGCATCTTAGCGTTGCTTCCCGTCAGCATCACTCTGTAGCCTGAGTCCGCAAGTCGCCGGGCAAATTTTTCCCATCCGTCAATATTCTGAATCTCATCAAGATACATTACTGGTTTACGGTCCGGATACAGTTCCTGATAAGAATCTATGATGATGCCGAGCTGTGATGCATCCGGGAAATCCAGACGCTCATCCTCGAAATTGAAATAGAGGATATCTTCAGCCGAGTTTATTTTTACAGAAAGCCGGTACTGAATATCCTGATAAAGGAGATAAGATTTTCCCGCTCTTCTGAGCCCGACAAGAACATAATTTGTGGCATTACCAAATGTCATATCCCTATGGGTCAATGAATAAGTCGGAATTGATTCTTGATTTTCCTGAATGATTCTCTTTATTAACTGTTTGTCCATATTTCTTGTCTTTGTTCCTATCAATACAAAGGTATAATTATTTGCAAACATACTTGCAAAGAAATCTTATTTTTTTACAAGTATATTTGCAAATAATCTAAAAAGAGATTATTTCCCGGAAAAAATCGTACTTTTTCTATAACTGCCACATTTTGGCAGAAAGAAACAGGTTCTTTGCACCGTATAAATAGGAAAGCAAAAGAAACAATGGGAAAGACTTACATTCAGCTTATCAAGGCGGCGGCCGCCAGAGTCAGGGACAGCAAACTTCAGAAACTCGGAACCAAAGAGACAGGGGAAGCATTGGACGGCCTTGTGGCCGGCCTCGGACTGCAGAACCGCGGCGAAGCGATCGTCTTCGCGGCGCTCTTCGACCGCAGCTGCAGCAACTCCAGCAGCGACATGGACGACCTCGCGCGCTACTTTGATTGCACGGAGCTCGACGTGATGGAGTACCTGCCGGCGATTTCCTCGCTTCAGAGCAGAGGCCTCATCATCCAGAGTAATCCGGACGAATCGAGGCGAGTCTCCAAGTCGTACCTCGTATCCAACTACGTTATGGACTGCCTTCTGGACGGCAGGATTCCGGAAGCGGGCCCTGTCCAGATACTCCGGAAGGAATTCGACCGCTACGACCTCTGCAAGGCGGTCGGACGACAGCTCGAGGACCACAACGTCAGCTGCGAGGAACTGCTCCAGCAGGCGCAGTCGATGGAGCAGGAAAACCGCGGGATGAGCTTCGTGAAGGCCGCCAGGGAGGCCGTGCCGGAGCTTCGCCAGCGCGTGCTCTTCTACGACGTCTGCTGCGACTTCCTGGAGGACGACGAGAAGATGTCAGACATCGACGACACGCTGAAGGATATGTATCAGGTATTCGCGCTGCGCTTCCAGGAGGGCTCGGCCCTTCGCAACGGCACCCACCCGCTCATCAAGGCGGGACTCGTGGAGCTGGCGAACGACAAAGACTACGTCCAGCTCACGGACAAGGGGCAGGAAATGCTCCTCGAGGACGATTACAAGGCCTACTGCGATAAGCTTTCCAACCTCGACAGGTACAAGTTCGCCTCCTCCATCCACGACTTTATCAACGGCAGGTCCTACAACACCGAAATGGAAAGCTCCATGTGCCGCCTGGAGTTGTTCGTATACAGGGCGGAGAAATCGAACCGCCACCTCGGCTTCATCCCGAAACTCAAGGACATCCTGGAGAACGACCTGGACAGGAGCCTCTTCTACATTCTCTGCGATGACTGCGCGAAGGAAGGCAGCGGTCTCGTCATCCCGTACGACCTGAAGAGAATCTTTCCGCTCAGACACAGAAAGGAAACCGTCAAGCAGCTGAAGGAGGAAACGCACATCCTGCAGAGGAAGGGCCTCGCCGAGCTCAGCACCAGAACTAGCCTCTTCGGGGAGAACACCGTCCTGTCGCTTACCGACAAGGGAAAGGAGCTCTTCTTCGAGGAGGACGCTGAGCTCTTCGTCGACAAGGGCGACGACAGGTGCCGCATCAATTCCGACAGCATCAGGGAAAAGCGCCTCTTTTTCTCCGACTCCCAGCATGAGCAGCTCTCCCTCGTGGAGAATGCCCTCGAGGAGGGCAATTATCAGAGCCTCGTGAGCCGTCTGGAGTCCAAGGGCCTGATGAAGGGACTCGCGGTGCTGCTCTACGGCGCGCCGGGCACGGGCAAGACCGAGACGGTGATGCAGTGGGCGCGCAAGACCGGGCGCGACATCATCCACGTTGACATCAGCGCCTCGAAGAGCATGTGGTACGGCGAGAGCGAGAAGATCGTCAAGAAAATCTTCTCCGACTACCGCAAGTCCTGCAGGGGCGCCGCCAGAAAGCCGATTCTGCTCTTCAACGAGGCTGACGCCATCTTCTCGAGGCGCCGCAGCATCGGTTCAAGCAACGGCAGCATCGACCAGACCGAGAACACCATCCAGAACATTATCCTCGAGGAGATGGAGAAGCTGGAGGGCATCCTCATCGCGACCACGAACCTCGAGGGGAACCTCGACGGAGCGTTCGAGAGACGTTTCCTCTTCAAAATCCGCTACGAGAAGCCGTCGCTCAGTGCCAAGACCGCCATCTGGCGAGACAAACTCCCGTCGCTCAGCGAGGCCGACGCCCGCGCTCTGGCTTCCGGCTTCGACTTCAGCGGAGGCGAAATCGACAACATCGTGCGCAAGGCGACGATGGAGGAGGTCATCAGCGGCCGCGAGCCTTCGCTCGATAGCCTTGTCTCCTTCTGCGAGCACGAGCGTCTCGCCGGCGGCGGGAAAGGCGCGAGGATAGGGTTCTGAAAAATCGTGCTGGGCATTTGCCCAATTGCTCACCCGGACGCAGGGGGGGGTAGACTGAGCCTGACTCGCATTTTGCAGACCTTCACGGCATCGCCTGGATTCGTGAGCGAATGTAAAGACAGAATGGTGGCTTCGAAGCTCCTAATGGGAGCAAGGGGC